>JABDGJ010000011.1 GCA_013286075.1 Chlamydiota bacterium | reverse complement strand
TACAGGATATCCCAAACGTTGCATGATCGGAATGCTTCGCATATCACTCACTAAGTTGTTATACCCAAATGTAGTTCCCCGTTCTACGAGGATAATTCGATGGTTATTTGCGGAAACAATTTTTTGTACAACATTTTCCATATCCCAAGGAGCGAGAAATTGCCCTTTTTTTACGCTGATTACAGCTCCTGTCTTGGCTGCAGCTACAATTAAATCGGTTTGACGACATAAAAAAGCAGGAATTTGCAGAATATCGCATACTTTTGCTGCAGAAGCAGCTTCTTCTGGAGAATGAATATCGGAAACAATGGGAAGATCAAATTCTCTCTTCACACGTTCTAAAATGCGCAATCCTTTCTCCACACCAGGACCTCGGAAAGAATGAAAAGAGGATCGATTGGCTTTATCGTAACTTGATTTAAAAATGAGGGAAATAGAGTGTTTGAGAAACATTTTTTTTAGTCTTTCTGCTGCTCTAAGACAATGTTCTTCGCTTTCGATCACGCAGGGTCCAGACATCACAACTAACGGCTCATTTTCTCCTATACAAAAATTTTTAATTACCACTTTATGCATATATTCCTTTCAGCAAGCGGATAAATATTTCTCATCTTACTGAATATGAGGATTTTTCACTAGCAAGGAAACAGACTGAGAAGAATCTTGCAGAAGAGGAGTGATGAGGTCTTGAAGGAAATATATTTCCGTGTCGGACTCCTTTTGCAAAACAATTTTTTCAATGAGATCTCGCAAAGGGACTAACACAAACAGCCGATCCTTCCAGGAGCGATGAGGAATAGTAATTGCAGCAGTGTGGCAGTATTGATTTCCAAAAAAGAGAATGTCAATATCGATTGGGCGATCTGCATTTTTTGGTTTTTTCACTTTTCCAAGCTCTTGTTCGACCGATTGTGTGAATAAAAATAATTCATCGAGGGAAAGAGATGTTGAAAAAGAACACGTTGCATTCACAAAAGAGTGGTGACTATTCATCTCGACAGGGGAAGTAGAATAGAAATGAGAAAAACGGAATTCGTAGATAGCGGGGTGGGAACAAATAAGAGAAAAAGCTCTCATCAACCGATCTACTACATCACCCTCATTTCCCCCTACACTGAGATAGATTTTTTTCATTTTTACACACACCTTAGAGGGTTTTTTGTAATTATAATAGCCTTGCTTCTTCTAAAACTCGCTTTGTATCGAAAAATTCCTAGAGTTTTTGCATGACAAGAACAATATCTACCACAGAGCCCACAGAGATCACAGAGGAGTTTTAAATTTCTCTCTCTGTGATCTCTGTGGGCTCTGTGGTAGATATTTACTAAAAGTCTATAACCCTTTGGAATTTCGAAAGAGGCTGTTCACTATACTTGATTCAATTTTTTAACTCACTTTACGCATTGAACTTAATCTCGATCTTGCCCCTTGCCCGTGCCCGTGCCCTTGCCCTTGCCCGTGCCCGTGCCCTATTGTTGTTGCTTTTGTGGTATGACCAACTTCACATGGGTTTCCTTTTTGTTACCTATGTGACTTTCCTACCAAAACAATAGGGCACGGGCACGGGCACGGGCAAGGGGCAAGATCGAGATTAAGTTCAATGCGTAAAGTGAGTTTTTAATCGGAAAGAGAAAAACATGCTTGATCGGAACACGTCTTAGGGCTAAAATTTTATCCCTCAGGACTGATAGCTCAGCGGATAGAGCACCCGCCTTCTAAGCGGGTGGTCGCAGGTTCGAATCCTGCTCAGTCCATTTATTTTTTTATGGAAGCAATGGAAAATAGTTCTTATTTAGCTCCATTTGAATCTTTTCCTCGTATAGACGAATTTATTGCTTCGTTAGGCGAAGCCTCGTTTTATTCTCTATCTCTAGAGAATCGGTATCAATATGTTTTCGAGCATCTTTATGACTGGATCAAAAATTCTTCTCCGAATTCTTTTCTCTTGGGAAGTGTTCTCGATTTTTTCACTAAACTGAATGAACAAAAAGCGTTACAAGATTCAGATATATGCAATTTTTCGATATTTGAACTTTGGCTTAACCAAAACGGAACCCTTTCATCGGAGGAAAACCTTCGAATTCGGGCCAAAATAGGAGGAAAATTCATTCCTCGAGAGGAATACCAAGCCTTTTTTCCAATTGGGATGGGAAAAATGTATCCGGGTTCCCACTTTGTTGCCGCTCATCTTTCCCCAGATGTAGATACAATGGTTGCTTCTTTTTGGGGATGGATTGATTCATTTTCTGCTCGGGTAGGATCGGGTCTTCATTATTGGTCATTGCCTGGGGGACCACCAGATGCCCCCTTTAGTAGAATTTTTCAAAAATTATTTGGCGCAGGAATTTTCTCCCATTTTGCTCGGACCTCTTCCCATCTCTTTTTGCAAGCAATGGATCTTATCACACAAGGCCCCTGTAAGAATAAAGAACCACATGTCACACTACTGAATGAGTTACAAGACATCCATATGGCGATGGAACAAGTAGATTGTGTTCCTGTTGTGATGTGCAATAAAGATGAACTTTTTTCCATGGGAATTGTACGCAAACAAGACCTCTATCAGAAAGTGCTTGGCACAGTATCTCTGCGAGATTTTTGCAACCTACAAGAAATCAACACCCCTCCGTATCTCGAGGTGATCAGCGTTGTTGATCATCATAGGACATCCTTGCAAACTTCGTCTGTTCCCACTGCGCTAATTGGGGATGTGCAATCTTCTAATGTGTTGCTTGCGGAGCAGGTAATGCGGATCAATGACCAATATAGTTTAGGTGGATTGACTGTTGCTGATATAGAAAAGCAGTTAAGCGAATTAAGTTCTTCGCTTGATTGTCCAAGCGACATTCGGATTTTTCAAAAGCTTTTGCAGCGGCAACAGGTTGCTTTGCAAAGCACCTCTTTTTATATCCATCCCAAGAGAGAATTTTTGGAATACTATTGCTATTTGCAGGCAATACTTGACGATACCGATTTATTGAGTAAGGTTTCCTACCGAGATATTCTCTGCATTGCTCAATTACTAAATCGGTTACAATCGCTAACGTTTGGTCGAGAAGTGGAAGTCATTCATTTTGACGATCTCCCAAAAGATGCATCTTTTGTGAAAAAATGTGCGCAACGCATTCTAAAAAATCCAGATATGTATGCCTTATACAAAGTGGTATTTGATCTTCGAGAAACAGAAGTAGCCACTCATTTGGAATTATGCATAGCAGGGAAGCCTTCTGCGATTTTTCTCGACACAAAAGAACAAAATCAGTGTGCCCGAGTAGGACAAACAAAATTATTTCGGTCTAATTTTCCTTTTTTTCAAGAACACAAGAAAAAAATCCGAGAAGTTTGGCAGCAACAATCACAAGAAGCGTGTAAAAAAAATCCTGCTATCGATTTACACATCCATATGATCAGCACCATCGCAAATGCCGATGAAGTATATTCTGATTCCATAAAAGAGTATTCTCACCTAGACGAAGTGTGGTTTTGGACACCCAATTCTCTACGAGGAAATGAGCGTTTGCATCATTTTTTGAAGGGATTTCAACAAGCAATGATAAAACACGGGGAAAAGGGAAGTATCGAATTTATAGGTCCGGTTTCGCAAGAATGGATTGAACTCTTTTCCACTTATTTATCTGGCTTGGCTAAGCGATTTTCGCCGCAAGAAATGAGAGTAGGAATGGTTGTTTTACAATGCAAGGCGGGAGCATTGAACTCTCGAAAGTCAATGATCACGCCTTACCTTCCTGTCAAAGAAGAAGAAAAAAGGACATGAAAGTAATCTATTAGCCCTTGCTGTCCCTTAGAGACTGTTATTCTGCTTTGGCATTTTCTTCTAAAATTTCTAGACTTACCCGAATTCCATTTCGGCTTGCAACAGACATCAAAAGTGTCCGAATTGCGTTAATTGTTTTCCCTTTTTTGCCGATGATTTTTCCGATATCGGATTTTTCAACAGAAAGTTCGATAATCAATGTTAAAGTTCCGCCAATCTCATTGATCTTTACTTTATCGGGGTGATCAACCAAATTTTTGACGATATAAGCTACGAATTCTTTCATAAAGCGATCCTTTGAAATAGATAGTTTGAATTTCGACGTCGCGAGCAATAGATGAACATTGCTGTTGTGTGATTATTTATAAACAAAGAAAAGATAAAATTCAATGCTAAAGAATTGTATCGATGATTTTTTGCATATCGCAAGGAATAGGAGCAAAAAACTCGAGAAACTCACCAGTAATGGGGTGATGAATAGCTACTCTTCTCGCATGGAGAAGTTGGCGTTGTGTAGAATAGGATTGGTTGAACGAAGAATTTCCATACAGTGGATCTCCCAAAACGGGTGTATTTTTATATTTGAGATGAACTCGAATTTGGTGGGTTCGACCTGTGGCTATCTTTATATTGACAAGGCTTAGTTTTCCATTCCAACCGATTAGACTGCAATGAGTGATTGCTTGTTTTCCATTAGAAACAACAGCCATTTGTTTTCTATGGATGGGATGGCGTCCAATAGGGGCATCAATTGTCCCATCTACTCCTTTTCCAATACAAATAGCAAGGTATTCTTTTTCTACCAGTCTACGAGAAAAGAGATCGATTAGTTTGTATTGTGCTTCTAGAGTTTTTGCAGCTAACAGCACTCCTGAAGTATCTTTATCAATTCGATGAACAATACCTGGCCGAGTCGATTTTTCGATAGGAAAAGTCTTACAGTGATGCAGAAGGGCATTGACAAAGGTGTGATTCCAATTACCGGGAGCTGGATGAACGACCATTCCAGCTGGTTTATTGATGACAAGAAGATGAGAGTCTTCATAGAGAATCGACAAAGGAATTGGTTCTGGTGTAAGGGAAATATCGGTGGGAAGAGTTGTAAATTGGATTTCAATCTCATCCTCTGCTTCCAATTGTATTCTTTTTTGAGCAGGAAGCCCATTGACTAAGACAAGATCCGCGTTGATTAATTGTTGAAAATAAGTGCGGGAATATTTTTCCTTGAATCGAGAAGCTAAAACTTTATCGAGTCGCTCACCTCTTTCTTCCTCTGTGACTAGAAGAAAATCAATATTTTCAGTCATGGATAGAATTTATTGTTGCTGGCCTTCGTGAATGATTCTCCTCAGTTCTTCATCGTGTTTTCTTGACTGATCGCATATTTGTTGCGCCATGGCCAACATCATTTCGTGATAGAGTTCGGGTTCTTGTTCTTTTAGTTGGCTCATATTCTGCACTGTACCTGACTTACCGCTCCCAGAGCTGCCAGAAGAACCTGTTGTTCTGACTTCTGTTGAAGAAGGCTCAGGAAGTGCATTTTGCCCAGCAATTTGGGCAGATGGATTTAATTCATTCATTGTAGTATCCCTCTATTAGATCTATTATTATTTTACCAAAAAAAGAATAATAAAACAATTTATCCTTTTCTTTGTTTTATAATAATAAAATCTTTACCCATTCTTTATGTGGAGTTTTTTGACTTCCCGAGGACTGAGTCGAATTCCCTTGCTTGTTACCCCTTTAAGAGGAATTTTCTGAATCTCAATCATTTGACTTTTGATTTTTTGTTTTGGTTTAGGGATGAGTTGTAGCTCAATTCGATCAGCAGGAGCTGTAGAAATATATTCGAGTCTCATCCCTTCTTCTAAGAATCGATAATTTTTTTCTAAAATGAATTTTTCAATGATAAACCGTTTTCCGTAAGCTAATTTTGTTTTTGGATCGCAATAGATTACGGAAATCATTGTTTTTTTGTCAGCAACTCCAACAAATATGACTGTATTTTCTTCTCGATGCACATATTGTTTTTCTGGCACTGAGATGACCATGTAAGTGCCGTCTTTATACATCACCAGAAGTTTGTCAAAATTGGTGCATTCAATCATGTGATCACTGACAACTTTCGTTCCTAAGAACCCAGTCTCTGCATCAAATCCCACTTTGATTTGTTTCGTTTCCATGGCGCGCATGTCGACTTGTTCAAGGAGCTGTGTTTTCGTCCGACGGGGATGATCTTTTCCGTATTTTTTGAGAAGTCCTTCAAGATACCGAATAGATACTTTTTTGATGTTTTTGAGTTCTTTTTCTAAGTATTCTAATTGTTTCCTATAGGAAAGAATCTCTTCTTCATTTTTAGAGCTATCAAATCGGGAAATCCTTCGAATTGGGATATTTAGGAGTCTTTCTCGATCTTCATGGGTAGGTTCTCGAAGAAGTGTTTTATGAAAAGGAATTAGGCTTTTGGCGACTGTTTCGTGAATAAGGTCATAGGTCTCTATGTTCTCAATTTTCTTATACAGTCGATTTTCAATGAAAATTTGTTCCAGTGATTTTTCGAATATTTTTTCAAGGATTCTTTCTCGTTCAATTTCCAATTCTCTTCGCAAATATGTTTGTAAAAGATCGGTGTGGTAGTAGAGAATTTCTTCGGTTGTTGCTTCCCAGGGCAAGTTGTCCCTAATAACGATGATTTGCGAATGGAGGCTGATTTCGCACTCCGTATAGGCATATAAGGCCTTGATTATATCTTCAGCGTAATGGCCTCTCGACATTTTGATTTCAATTTCTACTTTTTCTGCAGTATAATCGTGAATGGAATCAATTTTTATTTTCCCTTTTTTAGCTGCCTCGTCAATGGATCGGATGAGAGATTCTGTAGTCGTTCCATAGCAAATTTCTTTAATGATAAGAGTTTTGGGGTCTTGAATTTCAATTTTTGCTCGCAATGTAATTTTACCCTTCCCTTTATCGTATTGGGAAGCGTCCATAATGCCGCCAGTAGGAAAGTCGGGTAAAATAGTGAATGATTTTCCTTCAAGAATGGCTATTTCTGCTCGCAATAATTCAGTGAAGTTATGAGGAAAAATATGAGTGGACATTCCCACAGCAATTCCATCTACTCCTTGCAGAAGAACAACCGGAATTTTAGCTGGTAGATGGAGAGGCTCTTGCTGCCGGCCATCATATGAGCCTTGGAGGGGAGTAAGATCGGGATTAAACATGGTTTCTTTCGCCAAAGGACTAAGGCGAGTTTCAATATATCTAGCAGCTGCAGCCGGGTCTCCGGTAAATAGATTTCCGAAATTTCCTTGGGTATCAAGCAAATACCCTTTATTTGCGATATTGATGAGAGCTTCTGTGATAGGGGCGTCTCCATGAGGATGAAGAGCCATTGTCTGTCCAGCTACATTGGCCACTTTGTGTAATTTTCCATCATGCATTAACCATAAAATGTATAGAATGCGTCGCTGTACCGGTTTCAAACCATCGATGACATCGGGAATGGCTCGATCCAAAATCACGTAAGAGGCATACTTAATGTAATGCTCTTTCATGAGTGTTTTGATATCTTCAGGTGTTTTAGTATCTTCTGTATTCTTCATGATTCGTTTATTAAGTTATTCATGATAAATTGCTTTCTTTCGGGTGTATTTTTTCCCATATAAAATTGAAGGGTGGGTTTTACATCAGAAAAGGAATGGATCGTTACGTGAGTCAGTCGAATATCTTCTCCGATAAATTGCTTAAATTCATGAGGGGAAATTTCTCCGAGGCCCTTAAAACGGGTTACTTCCACCCCTTTTTTTAAGGATGAAATGGCGATTTTTTTTTCTTCCTCTGAATAACAGTATATTGTGTGGTCTTTATTTCGAACTTTGAATAGGGGAGTCTCTAAGATGTACAGATGTCCATTTAATACAAGTCCCTCAAAATAGGTTAAAAAAAAGGTAATTAACAAATTTCGAATGTGCATCCCATCGATGTCGGCATCCGTCGCTAAGATCACCTTGTTGTAGCGAAGGTTAGAAATTTCTTCTTCAATATTGAGAGCGCTCATCAAATTATACATTTCTTCGTTTTTATATAATTGATCAAGCTTCATTCCAAAAACGTTTAAAGGTTTACCACGCAATGAAAAAACAGCCTGTGTTAATGGATTTCTAGAGGCTACAATCGAAGCGCTTGCCGAATCACCCTCAGTAAGAAAAATCATCGTATTTTCTCCTTCTGCATCCTCATTACAGTGAAATTTACAATCCCGGAGTTTTGGAATTTTGAAGGAAATTTTTTTCTGTTTTTCTTTTGCTTCCTTTTTGACAGCAGCGAGTTCCCGGCGAAGTTTTTCATTAAAAACAATTCGATCGATGATCTGATTCGCTGTATTCGGATGTTGATGCAAGAGAGTGACAACCGCTTCTTTGACTTCTTGCGTGATAAGAGCGCGGATTTCGGTGTTGCCTAATTTATTTTTTGTTTGTGATTCAAAAATAGGGTCTTTGACTCGAATTAAAATTGTTCCGACAACTCCTTCACGAACATCTACTCCTTGGAAGTTTTTCTTAGAAAATTCGTTAATCCCTTTGAGAATACCCTCCCTAAATCCTGATAAATGAGTCCCTCCATCAGAGGTATATTGTCCATTGACAAAGGAAAAATAATTTTCGCCGTAACTTTGTGTATGGAGAAAAGCAAACTCTAGATGAGCTCCTCGATAGTGCAGAGGCTCATAGAGTTTGTCTTCTATGACTTCTGTATTTAAAAGATCTAATAACCCATTCTCAGATTGGATGATTTCCCCGTTGAATTCTAGAATGAGTCCTGCATTGAGATAGGCATAATACCAAAGTCTTTTGAGAATAAACTCTTTTTGAAAGCGAAATTTTTTGAAAATTTCTTTGTCTGGAATAAATTCTACATAAGTCCCATTCGGTTCTTTTGTCTTCCCTTCTTTTTTTTCTTTCAGTTTTCCCTGGTTAAAATGTGCTTCTAAATAAGACCCATCTCTATAACTTCTTACAAGAAAGTAACTTGAAAGGGCGTTGACAGCTTTTGTTCCTACCCCATTAAGTCCAACAGAAAATTGAAAAACATCATCATTATATTTTGCCCCGGTATTCATTTGACTTACACATTCAATTACTTTTCCAAGGGGAATTCCTCGACCAAAATCGCGTATAGAAACACACCCAGCCGCTGCGTCGACAGAAATCAGGATTTTCTTTCCATACTTCATGATGAATTCATCCACGCTATTGTCGATTACTTCCTTTAGCATGATATAGATACCGTCATCATAATGGGAGCCATCTCCTAGGCGACCAATATACATCCCGGAGCGCAAACGGATGTGGGCAAGAGGGTCTAGTGTTTGTACCGTACTTTCATCGTATTGTTTTGCTACCATACTTTTATGATCCGTATTGTCGATTAATTTTCATCGATCGATAAAATAAACGATAAATCTTTTAATTTCTTCCTACAAATATCGTTCATTTCAACTCCCTTGGATCCTTCTATATGAAGAATAGCAATCGATCCGAAATGTAACTGAAGAGCTTGGTTACCGGGGTGTTCCAGAAAAAGCTGCTTTAGAGATAATATGTGGCTGTGTCTAGTCTTATTCACATCAAGTGTAATGGAAATAAAGTCTGGTTGTTTCACGCTGCTTTTTTTGATTTCCTGTTTCTCTTGGGTTATCTTAGCAGATGACCGAAAAAATCGGGAGGAAAGATGTTTAGCTCTATCATATGCTCGGTCACATGCTTCTATCATCGCATCGTTTGCTTGTGTTAGGTCGCCTAGCCATTTACAAGAGAGCTTCACTTCTTCCTCTTTCTTATCAACTTGTAATACAGCGTATAGCAATTGATTTTCTTGTAAAAGGGACCCGTGTTCTTCATACATGTCTGGCCAAATAGGAAGTTCTTGTCTTTCAATTCCATCACTAATCATTAAAATGGCAAACTTTTTTTGCGTTTTCGAAGAAATTCGGATTTGCACTGATTCTACAATAAAAGCGGTACGAAATACTGTTTCATGATTGAGTAAATCGATATTGCGAAGTGGGATACACGATAAACGGTCTAAGACGTCAGAATACTGGTCCATGGGATGTCCTGTGAGGAAAAAGCCCAATAGTTCTTTTTCTTTGCGCAAAACCAGCTCTTTTGGAGTCATTTTTTTGACTTCAGGAGGGTAATTAAATTTATTTTCATTTGGATCTCCTAGTAAAGAAAAAAGGGAAAGAATCCCAAGGTTTTCCTCTTTTTGTTCTTTAGCGACCGTTTCATAAATGGGATCGATATACAATAGGAGCGAATCGCGAGACCAGCCTGTATAATCAAAACAACCCGCTTCCACCAAATTTTCGACATTTTTCTTGCCCACTTTTTTGGTGTCTATTCTTTTAAAGAAATCATACAACGCTTTAAAAGGCTTGTTATTCCGTTCTCTTTCTTGGACAATGGCATCTACAACGCCATTTCCGATCCCTTTGATCCCGGACATCGCAAATCGAATTCCTTGTTTGGTAGATTGAAAAGTTGATCCCGACTCATTGATATCAGGAGGAAGCATAGCAATTCCCATTGTCTGACATTCTCGAATAAATTTGGCTATTTTTGTTAAATCATCTTTTGCACAGGTCATCAAGGAGGCCATCCATTCTTTTGGATAATTGGCTTTTAAATAGGCGGTCACATAGGAGAGATAGCCATAGGCAGCGGCGTGGGACTTATTAAATCCATAGGCTGCAAATTTTTCCATTTTGTCAAAGATTAGCATGGAAGTTTTTTCGTCGATCTGATTTTCTAAAGCTCCCTTTCGAAATTTTTCTCTTTGTTTTGCCATTTGATCCATATCTTTTTTCCCCATGGCTTTTCGTAGGACATCCCCTTCCGCTAATGAAAAATTAGCTAATTTGTTTGCAATTTGCATCACCTGTTCTTGGTAGACCATAATTCCATAGGTTTCTGCTAAAATTTCTTTCATCCAAGGGTGATCGTATTCGATCGGTTCTTTCCCATGTTTTCGGTTAATGAAACTGGGAATCATATCCATGGGTCCTGGTCGATAAAGGGCTCCTACCGCAATAATTTCTTCGAAGCGGTCTAAATGCAATTGACGAGCTAAATCTTGCATTCCTCCCGATTCTAATTGAAAAACTCCCATGGTTTTTCCTTGCTGAAGTAACGCAAAAGTGCACAAATCGTTTAAAGGCAAATTGAGCCAATCAATTGTATGGCCTGTTGTTTCAAAAATCGAATTCACACAAATCTGAATAGCGGTTAGCGTAGTAAGTCCCAAAAAATCGACTTTCAACATACCGACAGCTTCGATAGGCTTCATAGAAAATTGGGTGACAGGCATAGAAGAGTCTTTTGCGTTACAAATAGGAATGAGATCGATAAGAGGAGAGCCACTGATAATAATCCCAGCAGCGTGAATTCCGGTGTTTCGAATCGATCCTTCCAATTTTTGCGCAAGATCGATAAGACGGGTAACTTCTTCGTCAGCTTGGTATCGGTGCAACAAATCTACATCCTTTTCCAACGCTTTTTCTAAAGTAATATTGAGATCTTCAGGAATCAATTTGGCAATTTCATTCACTTTGCTCAAAGGGACATTCAATACCCTTCCCACATCTTTTAAGGCCATTTTAGCCTTCATCGTGCCGAATGTAATGATTTGTGCAACGTTCTCTCTTCCATATTTTTCTAACGTATATCGGATTACATCTTCTCGTCGATCCATGCACATATCGACGTCGATATCTGGATAAGAAATCCGCTCGGGGTTAATAAAACGTTCGAAAAATAAGTGAAAGCGCAATGGTTCAATATCAGTCACTCCAATTAAAAATAACACAATGGATCCTACCCCCGATCCTCTTCCAGGACCCATACAGATGCCATTTCTTTTTGCCCAATTGATAAAATCCCACACGATTAATAAGTAGTCGCTCATTCCTTTGGGAACAATAATGCTCATTTCATATGTGAGCCTTTCATGGACTATTTCTAATGGTTCTCGATCGGGATACATTTCTTTTATATGGGCAAGTCTTTCCGGAGTATACCGTTGGGAAATTCCTTCTTCGCATAATTTCCACAGAAATTTTTTAACTGATTCTGCCTGCTGTTCCTTTGTGCAAGAAGGAAGCAAATCAGAAGGCAAATAGATAGGGTAATATTTGGTCTTGCAATCAATTTCAAAGAAACATTTTTCTCCGATTTTTACAGATTCTGCAATTGCATGGGGAAGATCGGAGAATAATTTTTCCATCTGTTCTGGTGATTTGAAGTAATATTCGTGGGAGGGATATGCTTGTCTTTTTGGGTTAGGAACTCGAAATTTTGAGACACCAGTCGAATCTTTTTCCCATAACTCGCACGGTTCTCCTGATTGAATATTCAAAAGAATTTCATGTGCTCGCCAGTCTTCTCTTGCAATATAATGAACATCATTTGTGGCTACTAGAGGAATGCCGTATTGTTTTGCAAGGGAGGTGAGCTCTTGATTGACTTTCTGTTGTCGTTGTATGAAGTCCTGGTATTGCTGTACAAGCCATGCTTCTTGGTGTAAGCCATCGTTTTGCTGGTCTTCTGTTGACATGGAATGGCGTTGTACATCTAAATAATAATCATCCCCAAATAAATCATGATATTTTTCTAGGTGGCGACGGACTGTTTCTGGTGTGCCGTGTAGAATTTCGTGGGCTAGAAGAGTTCCCAGACTTCCATCTAAACATACGAGTCCGGTAGAGTGTCGAGCGATTAATTCCTCGTCGATTCTCGGAAAATAGTAAAACCCTTCTAGGTAACCCAAAGAAGAAAGTGTGCACAGATGCCGATACCCTTCCTCATTTTTTGCTAGGAGGGGAATCTGATAAGCGGCTTTCATCCCTGGTAACTTTGTCTTTTCTAGCCGGGATCGAGGAGCAACATACAATTCGCATCCTATGATTGGTTTACAGTTTTTTTCACATTCCTTGTAAAAATCAACGGCTCCAAATAAATTTCCATGATCCGTCAAGGCAATCGCACTCATACCGTAGAGTTTTGCTTGATGTACGAGATCAGAGAGCGCAGCAGAAGCGTCTAAAATAGAATATTGAGAATGCACTCGCAAGTGAATAAAAGAAGAAGACACACCTATCCTTCAAACAAAAAGTTTAGAATCTATCTTCACATCTCGATCGGATGATTTGTGTGCTGAATTTCGGTACAAACTCGCGAAAAACCAGCTACACTTTTAGCCATATTAATCAATATGGCTAAAATTTTTCACGAGTTTGTAACAAAATTGAGCAGCAAAGCCTCCTGATCATGATTGTGAAGACAGGTTCTTAGAGGGTGTTTTGTAATTATAAAACACCCTCTTAGGTTTCAATAGGCGAATGCATTGATCCCGGTTCTGGAGGAACATTCTTGGGCTCTTTTGGTTGTGCCTTAGTCTGTGCGGTAGTGACTGACCAGAAAGGGGAAAGCAACCCAATCGCAATAGCGCAACACAAGAACAGAGCCCAATAAAAACCATCCCATCCCCAATGTTCGGCAATTCTTCCCAATGGATAGCCAGCGCATGCCGCTCCTCCATAAGCAAAGAGGCCCACAAATCCCGTTGCGGTGGCCGCAGCTTTTTTAGAACAGAGTTCTACCGCCGCAAGACCTACCATCATTTGGGGACCAAAGATGGCAAACCCACTACAAAACATCAATGCAGAATCCAAAAACATATATCCTTGAGGAATCATCCAAAAAAGGCTAATAAAAAGAAGCATTCCGATGGAAAAAAGCACATTGATAGGTCCTCTCCTCGCCTGGAATAATCGATCAGATGACCAGCCGGCCGCTAGACTTCCAAAAAAACCTCCGACTTCAAATAAAGAAACGCATCCATTAGCCCCAAGGCTACTATATCCTTTGGCTTCGACAAGAAAAAGCGCGGTCCAATCATTAATGCCCATGCGGACTAAGTAAACAAAAAAATAGGAGATTGCCAAAAGCCACATATAAGAATTTTTCAATATCAAATCGACGAGAATTTGTTTGGCGGAAAGAGACTGCGTGTCTTTGTCAGTTTTATCGGCATAGTCATTTCGATATTTTTCGATGGGAGGAAGACCTATCGATTGAGGGGTATCGCGAAGCCGATTAATAAGAAAAAAACCAACAAGGATGCATAAAACACCTGGTACATACATAGCGTAGCGCCAACCAAAATAGTATAAAGTCACACCAGCCACCCAAGGAATGAGAAATCCTCCTACATTGTGAGATACATTCCATGTGGACCACCATGACCCTCTCTCGGAATGAGAGTACCACTGTGTTAAAAAACGAGCGCAAGGAAGAGGGCCAAGGCCTTGAAAGACACCATTCAAGCCCCAGAAAAGGCAAAAAAAGAAAAGGGAAGAAGAAAGACCAAAGCAAATATTCATTACACCTGTCATAATGAGTCCGAAAGCCATGATATATCGAGAATTCATTTGATCGGACATCACGCCACTGGCAAATTTGCTTATCCCGTAACTAATAGATAAAATACTACCTAGAATTCCTAATTGACTTTTATCAAACCCTAAATCTTGGATTAAGCCCGGCATTGCAAATGTAAAACTTTTTCTTGTAAAATAATAAAAAGCATAGCCAATAAACATGGAATAAAGGATCCGAATCCGCCAATATTTATATTTTGTTTTTACTATTTCTTTATCTTGCATCTCTGGGATATGAGGAGCCGGTTGTAACAGGGCTAGCAATCTATTCACATGACTCTCCTTACGTATCAAAGCCAAGTTCCTATTTTCTCCCAAACAATAGAAAATAAAAAGGAAAATTTCGTTTCTGGCGCTTTTATTTAGTACCTATTATTAAATTTTTTTTATAAGAAGAGGGGATGATTCTCATTGACCTCGCAGGTACAATCTGCTAGAAATTTGCTGTTTTTACCAACCTTTTATGCATGTCCTATATACCGAATATGATTAGACTCACCATCCATGCAAAAATAGACCCAGAAATTTATCTATTCAATAAACCAGTGGTCTTATTGGGGAATGATTCCGAACAAGTGGATCTGAAAATAGAGGAAGAAGAGATCCAAGGCATTCATCTCGAAATTCTTGTCCAAAATGGAATGTATGTCTTAGTCAATTTGACAAAAGATCCTTTCGTAACAGTCAACGGCCACTCTTTTGGAAAAAAATTATTGAATTCTGGTGATGTAATTCTCGTTCACGAAACCCCTATTCTTTTTGAAAAGATAGAAGCGGATCAAACGAATGCCTTCCAGGATAACGAGGAAAACCCAAGTAAAGAGCCTTTTCTGCAAGAAAGCTCTACCTCTATTATCTCATTTCCCCTTCCTTTTGAAGGAGAAGTAGATCCATTGCCAGATGAAGAATTGTCATTTCCAGCTATTTCTCAATTGGTTGCAGAGACAAAAGAAAAGGAAGAAAAAGGCCGTTCTCCTTCTGCAATTCCCAATGAGACAAAAGACGACGATCCACCAGAATTAGATAATAAGGAAAATTATTTGGTAGCGATTGAACAAGGAAGTCATTTGTACCAAGCTTGGAAGTGGATTTTAGCGATTACTTTTTCATTAATTATCGCGTTGGGAACAACTGGATTTGCGGTCTATTTGACAGTTAGCGATACATCTGAAGCAGAAGAGACTAAAGTGGCGCAAGCTGTGGCCGATATTGGCGTTGCTTTGACTTATGCACAATTGAACGAGATCAAACCATTCAATCAAAATTGGTCCGATATCGAATTTTTGAAGGCAAATCTACAAGCCGTTTTGCCTGATACAATGTCTTACGCCTCTCAAATTGATGCGCAAGGGCAATTGCATTGTTGCCCTTACAGCCTTCGAATCTATACGAATAGCTCTCTTTCTCGTTTTTTATTGATTGCGCAACCTCCGCCGAGCATTTTATATTGGATTATTCCACAATCCATTATCGCCTTGGATTCAGAAGGGATGGAATTGCATACTTTGACAGACGTGAGAGGAATCAACCGACTCCTAGCGAACCCTGACCCACTGGATGGTGTCAATGGAAGAGAAATCGCTACTTTAATCAAACAATCTCCTGCTATCTATTTGTCCACTTTAGCAGTAGATTTAGACCAGCCAGATTTTGCTCCCCCCAAAAATCTTGCGTTGATTCAACCAGGGGCTGAAAATTTTATTTATAATTCGCCTCGATACTATCGATTAGGTCAACATATTGCCCGGAAAATCATTCGTTTATCGACGACAAAAGGATCGAGCCAAGATGTGGCTTGGCTTAAAAAAAATGTAAAAAATCTTGAGATGCTCCATCACCCAGTATTGTATGCAGAACAAGGAAAAAAAGGGGCTTTATTGATGCAGCAAGGGCTAATGCTGTTTGCTCCTTCAAATAAATTTTTATTTGGGTATCTCCTTTTCAATGAACAAGGAAAAATTCATCAAGCGCAGATATTGAAAGAAGAAGAATTTAAAGAACATCTTTTGCCTGTTTCCAAAGAAGGAGAAATGATTGCTTTTCAAACTCCAAATGAAGAAAAAGAGGAAGAAAATTTCCGAGAGATAAAAAGAAAGAAAGACGCAAAAGAAGTCGATCGAAATCATCCTATTTATATCCAACTACAATCACAAACTATCGCTCGAGAAAATGAACTAAAACCTCTCATGGCAGCAATGAGTGCTTTAATCCAGCAGGAATTCCGCTATCCGAAAAGTCGTTTTCAGTTTGAATTTCAAGAGTTGGCCCATGTCTATCTCATGGCAAATCATAAACATAAAAAGGCAATGAGAATGACACTGGAATCTTTGTATAAACAATATGAGAATATTCCCACTCACGAATTTTTTCAATTTATTGAAGAATTGCATTTAGATCAGCTCATACAAAACCAACAAGCAACTTTGGCCCTTATAGATGAAAACTGCCTCCACAATATAGAATTGCTCATACAAGAAATGAAAAATTGCACAAGCTTAACAGCTCTTGACAGTCTTGTTCATACTGCCATGAGTTGGCTTCACTTTGATTTTTTTCCAGATCCTGCAGATCTTATAAAATACCAAAATCTTTTGCGAAATGAGCTTCTTCACCAATTGGAAGAGTTTTTATTAACAGATAAAAAAAATTTTAAAATTAAATCAGAAAAAAGAGAAATGTTGGAACGGATTTTATCTCAAGAAAGACTGATCAAACCAGAAGAAAAAGAATTTTTTATGGAGGAGTTTGAATACCGCATTCTCTCACAATATCCCCTGCAAACAAAAAACGAATAATTAAAAATAAGAGTATAAAAAAATAATTAACTTGTTGTTAAGATTTGATTGTGATATATTGTATTAAATAAATAATAGAGGTTTTATGGAGTTATCAAAGATATTGCAAAACTTAACCCACCCAGTGGAGCAATTGGAGAGCGGCATATTGTGGTATCAAGAGCGTGGTAATCGAATAGAGAGCTTTCTTAACGTTGGGATGGCCGTACCCGGAATAGGATTTTATGCGATTAAACTAAAGGGTTGGCTTGGTTTGCTCCAAATCATTATTGGAGTTGGAGTAGCAATATTAGATCAACTTGGTCAGAAGAGAGGGGATGTAACCCGGAAATCTTTAACATTTGCTTTTCATGGAGTTTGTAATATTGCCGGTGCGCTATTCGCTCCTATAAGTGTAATGCACAGAATTTGTGTGTTATTTGTTGTTGCAGTATGCCAAGCTAAGGAAGACTATCCGGCTGTTTTAATCGCTTACGAAAGAGTTTAGAACAAAAAAACCTAGACCATGAGCAATCCGCAGACAGTCTCTTAATACTTCTTTACGGAATAGTAAGAGACATTCTATACTGCTCCGTTTCTAAACGGAGTAGTGTATATGAAATATCCGATACCACCGGGTGTTTTTGATATCATTCCACACAATGAACGGGAAAACTGGAAAAGTTCTTATCTATGGAACTTTGTAGAGCGAGTGATTCGGCAAACCGCAACTGATTTTTGTTACCAAGAAATCCGGACACCTGTATTTGAACGGACAGAGCTTTTCCAGCGGAGCGTGGGGGACACTTCTGACATCGTATCCAAAGAAATGTATACTTTCCAAGATAAAGGGGGTCGTTCTCTTTCTCTTCGTCCTGAAGGAACAGCGCCTGTTTTGCGAGCTTATATTGAACATCAATTGCACCAAGCCCCTTGTCAGAAATTTTTTTATATTGCTCCGATGTTTCGTTATGAACGGGCACAAGCAGGAAGGTATCGGCAACACCACCAGTTTGGAGTAGAAGTCTTTGGAAATGACTCCGCAGAACAAGATGTCGAAATCATCGATTTTTTGTGTACATTGTATCGCCGCTTAGGTCTGAAAAACTTAGGGTTACACATCAACTCAATCGGAGATGCTTTTTGTAGAGACCGATTTCGATCGGCATTGAAAGACTATTTGCAACCTTATATTGCGCAGCTATCCCCAGACAGTCAAACCCGGTTAGATAAGAATCCTCTTCGCATTTTGGATTCCAAAGATCCCAAAGATCGAGAGATCGTTTCGAGTGCTCCTTCTATTCTCGACTTCTTGTCCGATGAAGATAAGAAACACTTTGATCGAGTGCAAGAATTGCTTCATCAATTGGGAATTTCCTATCAAGTGAATCGATTTCTCGTTCGAGGTCTCGATTATTACAATAAAACCGTATTTGAAATCGTAGCGGGAGAGTTAGGAGCTCAAAATAGCATTGGAGGAGGAGGGCGGTATGACGGCTTGCTCGCTTCTCTTGGCGGTCCTAATCTCCCTTCGATCGGATTCGGGACGGGAATGGAAAGAATTTTACAAACGATGATCCAACAAAAAGTATCATTGCCTGAGTCAAATAGCCCTTTCCTATTCTTAATTGCTTTAGGAGAAAAAGCACAAATGGCTTGTTTTGCGCTTCTCCATTCTTTGCGAGACAATGGCATTTCTTCTCAAATGGATTTTAGTGCAAGAAAAGTCGGAAAATTAATGCAACTGGCTGATGAGTTACATGCTCATTACGTTGCTGTAATTGGAGAAGAAGAACTCCTTTCTCAGGAGATAGAAATAAAAGAAATGAAAACTGGAAATAAATTAAAAGTCTCATACTCTTCCTTGCTCAAGGTAATGAAAGAAATGAAGAAAACAATAAGTATACAGAATGACACTATTTGATTATCGAAGAACCCACACTTGTGGACAATTGAGAGAAGAAAATGTAAACCAAATGGTTACGTTATCCGGATGGGTCAATCGGAGAAGAGATCATGGAGGGTTAATTTTTATTGATCTTCGAGATCGATTTGGCATTACACAGCTCGTTTTTGATCCTGTAAAAACTCCACAATCTCACGGACAAGCAGAAAAATTGCGTTCGGAATGGGTTGTGTCTGTGCGAGGAATGGTCATTCCACGAAGAGAAGGAATGGCAAATCTCAATCTCTCTACTGGAGCTATTGAGGTTTTAGTTGATCAAATAGAAATACTATCCCGATCAAAGAACCCTCCTTTTCCCGTTTGTGATGATAAAATCGATTTCAATGAAGAGCGGCGATTACAATACCGGTATTTGGACATTCGAAGAGGAGATGTTACAAACAAACTGATTGTCCGCCATCAGGCAATGCAGATTATCCGAAACTTTTTAAGCCAGGAAGGTTTTTTAGAAATCACGACCCCCATTTTGGGAAAATCAACCCCCGAAGGTGCAAGGGATTATCTTGTCCCGTCAAGAATACACCCTGGCAATTTTTATGCATTGCCCCAATCGCCACAACTATTTAAACAACTTTTAATGATTTCTGGTCTTGATCGTTACTTTCAGATAGCTACCTGTTTTAGAGATGAGGATTTGCGAGCTGATCGTCAGCCAGAGTTTACCCAGATAGACATGGAGATGAGTTTTGTCATTCCTGATGATCTCATGCATATCATAGAGGGGCTTTTGAAGCTCATCTTTAAGTCTTGTGCGAATATTGATGTCACTACTCCTTTTCGACGTTTGAGTCATCCTACCTGCTTAGCTAAATATGGATCTGACCGGCCCGATTTGCGCTTTGGAATGGAACTGCACGATTTGAATGCTATTGCGCAGAAGAGTACCTTTTCGGTGTTTTTGGATCAATTGCGCGAAGGGGGAATTGTCAAAGGATTTTGCGTAAAGGGAGGAGCGGACATTTCTCGAAAACAAATTGATGAATATACAACTTTTGTAAGCCGGCTTGGAGTAAAAGGTTTGGCTTGGATGAAACACCAAGACTCCTCCTTGACTTCAAGCATCGCAAAGTTTTTCTCCGAAGAATTGCAACAAGAACTTATTCGCGAAATGGACATGGAAGGAGGAGACCTCCTATTTATTATTGCAGATCACCCTTCGCGTACGAATCAAGCCCTTGACCATTTGCGAAGAAAAATTGCTCGCGATCGGGGGTTAATTGATCCAAATCGGTACGAATTTGTTTGGGTGACTGATTTTCCCCTATTTAGTTGGAATGCAGAGGAAAATAAAATAGAAAGTGAGCACCATCCATTCACTTCCCCCCATCCCGAAGACATTGCTTTCATCGATTCTGATCCTCTTCGAGTTCGATCTTCAGGATATGATATTGTTCTCAATGGCTATGAAATCGGTTCCGGATCGCAACGGATTCATAATACTGAATTACAGCAAAAAATATTTGAGAGACTTGACTTATCGGCTGAAGATTTACAGGCTAAATTTGGTTTTTTTCTAGAGGCTTTATCTTATGGGACACCACCCCATTTGGGTATTGCCTTGGGATTAGATCGACTTGTCATGATCTTGACACAAACAGAAAATATTCGAGACGTAATTGCTTTCCCTAAAACGCAAAAAGCAAGTGATTTGATGCTGGAGTCTCCATCTCGTGTTGCAGAAGCACAATTAAAAGAATTGGAAATTCAAATCGATCCCAAAATTTCTTGGAATTAATTATCACTCTACCTTAGAGTAGAATTGATTTACATTGGAGGTCAATCTTATGTTGAAAAAAGCACGATTTGCATTAGCTGTATTAGGCCTGTTTGTAGGATACACTGTTTTACAAGCAATGGATAGCAGAACTAGTTTTGAAGATCGAGCAAAATCCAACGGGCCGACTGAAACTGTCTCCTCTTCGACACCAGAAAAACCAGAGCAGATCGACATGAAAAAACTGTCAGAAGCTTTTGGGAATTTCATTGGAAAAAATTTACAATCTCCAGGTTTGTCATTTGATTTGGACAGCATGATTAAAGGTATTCGAGAGGGAGCCGCTGGCCGTCCTTCACCTTTAAGTGAAAAAGAATACGAGCAAATGATGACTGCTGTACAAGAAAGAGCATTTAAAGAAATGTCATCGACAAATCTGAAGAATGCGGGCGACTTTATGGAGAAAAATCGAAAAGTGGAAGGTGTAGTAGAGATTGTTCCAGAAAAATTGCAATACCAAGTACTCAAACAAGGGTCAGGTAAGCCCGTTGATTCTCATTCTTCTCCAAAAATTCATTACACAGGAAAATACCAAGATGGAACTGTATTTGGCACCTCAGAAGAAGCAGGTGGACCTATTACCATTCCCCTTGATCAGACAATCCCTGGTTTCAGTAAAGGGCTTGTAGGGATGAAAGAAGGAGAAAAAAGGCGTTTATTCGTACATCCTGATTTGGGCTATGGGACAACTGGACAGTTACCACCGAACGAATTACTCATTTTTGACATTGAAGTCATCGAAGCCAATGATGAAAGTAAACGGAAAGTGGGAGTGGGTGGTGACGATCAAGCCTATCACCAAGACCCGGAAGATGATGATCTTTTCTTAGATGAAGATGAAGACGATCGTGAAACATTTGCTCACGATGCCTCTTCCTCTCTTGAAATGAAAAAATAATTTTTGGATATAAAAAGCCAAGCAAAGGACTATAAGGACACCAATGAAAATTTGGTATGTTTCTTATAGTCCTTATCGTTGTTATGTCTTTAGAAACCAATCTGGAATAGTGACCTGAAATAGTGACTATAAACGTTATTCTATATCAACCACAAATTCCACAGAATACCGGCAATATCGTTCGAACTTGTGCTGTTACAGGTTCTACGCTTCTATTAGTTACCCCTCTTGGTTTTAGTATTCACGATCGTTGGCTCAAGCGAGCGGGACTCGACTATTGGGAAGGAGTTGATCTTCAGATTATCGACAATTTGGAAGATTATTTATCAGACCTTACGAATTCTTTTTATTTTTTTTCGAGTAAAGCAACCACTCTGTATACATCTGTCTCTTATTCCATGGATACCGCTCTTATTTTTGGATCAGAAACAACAGGTTTGCCTGATTCTTTTAAGGACAAATGGCCTGAACGATTTGTAAAAATTCCGATGAAATCAGACTCCCGGTGTTTGAATTTGGCCACTTCGGTTGGAATAGGAGTATATGAAGTTCTAAGACAACAAAATATCCGGTGATTTGTTGCTGCAATTGACTTTAGTTTTATTTCCATTTTCAAGTAAGCAAGTTACTCGAACAATACTCTGAAAATTTGGCTGCAGAAAAATTCAAAAATATGCTATATATAAGGTGCAAACATTCATCGTCTTGAGAGTTTTTTTAGTTCGCTTATGAAGAGGTAACTATGCACCGGAGTTCACTAGACTTTGTACCAATATCCGGAGGGGCTACTTGGGAAAATTCATTTTTTACCCCACAGTTGAAAGACAAAGCCGATCCAACGGATAGTAGCAAAACCGCGCCAAATCTTTCTCAAGAGCCGGAATCATCACTTTCATCAACAACATCGTTATCAACTACGACAAGCACTTCTGACAAAATCAAAACTCTGTATCCAACGCTTCCACCTCCAGAAGTGCCGTATCCCAAGTCTTTCGATACTACTGAACTCGTCCCGCTAGCATCAGGGTCTTCCTCCAACCCTTCTTCAGAATCTGCCTCTTCGCAATCGGCACTCACGCTTACAACTACTTTAGTAAAAGTGAATAACGAATTCCATCAAACAATATCGCGACAGCCTACTCCATCAGCACCTCCAAGGTCCATTGACACAAGAGAGAATATCCCACCAGACACATCTACACTTCTTAATCTAAGCGAGGGTAAAGCTTGTAAATTCAGCGTCAAGTACGTTGTAAAGCATTTGTTAAAATGCCCTCCAGTTTTGCCAGATATTCCACAAACGTGTCAAGAGATTGACATAGCACAAAAAGCAGTGGAATTTGCTTTGTTTTTACAAGAAGCACAACAATACGTCGAGGAATGCTTAACTTTAAAAATCCAATTAGAGAAGCTGAAGAAGAAATGTTTGTATACTAAAACTACCGGTAAAACATTTGTTCCCAGTTATGTTAAAACTAAATCTAGTGAACTCACCAATAAGCAAAATACTGATGTAGATTTTTACAAAAAATATGGCGATAGGTTTATGATTTATTTTAAGAATGACGATCCACCATGTGTTTTATTCAGATCGACATTGCGAACAGGTGTCAACCTAAATTCTAGTTATACTCCCACAATAAAAGGAGTATTTTTTGACTTTTCAATTACAGAATTTATAAGATATTCACAGGAAAAAGACATCCCTACCGATCCAGATGCAATTATAAAAACTCTCGAAGAAGAAGCCATTGTGAATCATGTTGTGCTCAATCTCCATAAATATCTTCTGCTTCTATTTGCAAAAAGACTCGAGTTTGCAAAAATAGAGCGAGAAATGGCTTTTACTACTCCAACGCGCGTTTTGAAATCATTACTCGCCCTTCAAAGGCAAATACGCGTTATAAAACCTGAGAAAGAAAAATATGTTCAGATATACATTACAGAAATATTTCCGTATTATAACACAGAGAAAATAGAAAATAGTTTGTGCGAAAACTACATCACTACAATAAACTCTACTTTCGAGAAGCTTGAAAAAGATACAGCTGATGCATTGTTTAAGCTAGAATCTTCCTCTTCCTGCTGCATCATTGCGTGAGACCTGCTGCGCCTAATAACATGCTTCAACAACTTTACATTAAAAAGGTTTATTATTAATGGATGACACGTTCTAAGTAGTATCGGTTTCGGACAAGGATTTGAGTTTGGTATAGATGGCTTTGGCTATTTGAAGATCTTCAATAGCCAATCCCGTAAGATCTGCTACCGTAATCCAATGAGCTTGTCTTTCTTGAGGTTCTTGAACCCATTTCCCCAATTCAATTACTGAATTTAGATCTACGTTTTTTGCATGAGAAAGGTCTCCATAACCAGAACATTGCGATAAGCTGTCTACGATAATCAAGTCTGCACAGTCAAAGACGGTTTCATCAAGTTCTTGCTTGCCTAGATCATCTGCGCCTATAGCTGTGACATGAGTACCTGGTCGTAATTGATGGCCAAAGAGCAAAGGTTTTGAAGAGGGAGTAGTCGTGACAATCAAATTGCAATTTTGAGTAATTTCTTCAATATTTTCACAAACAGTAATACTGAAAGCCTTAAGACAAGGATCTGATGCAAATTTCTTTGCCTTGAGTGGATCTCTTCCCCACACTAAGGCATTTCTACACGGTGTTATATCCTGAAGATGAAATAATTGCTCTTTTGCTTGCGTTCCTGTGCCAATGATGCCAATTGTAGTAATAGGAGAAGGTGCTAAATATTTAGCGGCAATGGCTCCCGCAAGTCCTGTTCTTAGATTTGTTAACAGTCCTTCATCAAGAAGAATCGTGATCAATTCGCCTGTTTTTTGAGAAAAAAGCAACATAGATCCGTTGCTGCTAGGCAATCCCAAAAGAGGATTTTGATAAAAACTTGAAGCTATTTTCACCACATACATCTCACCATCTAAAAAAGCTGCTGATTTGATATGCACATCCCCTTTAGGGGAGTCAAAATGCATGAAACTGATCGGAGCAATTAGGGCTTTTTCTTTGTTTGCTAAACGAATTCCCACTTCGATTTCCTGCATTAAAAAGGGGATATCAAGAGCTTTCTCAATTTCATTTTTTGTATAAATTTTCATAGATAATCAGAAATTGTTCAAATCGATTTAATACATCAAACATATTGATTCGCCCAAATCCAATACGGAAGAAATTGCCAGGATAATCAAAAACAGTTGCGGGCATAATTAAGACGCCTGTTTTTTCTACTAACTCTTCACTAAACTGTTCAATTGAAATGGGTAATAGAAGCTCTAAAAAAGCGATAGTGCCGCTTTCAGGACGCACCCACTTAATAGAGCTAGGGTGTCTCTTTATAAATTCGTCTAAAAGTTCAACATTTTGCAAAACAATTTCACGATTTCTTTTTAAGATCTTATTTTTTGATCTTAAAGCAATAAGAGCTAAAATTTCACTCGGAGCACTATTGCAAATCGATGTATACATTTTATAAGAATTTGCTTTTTGTAAAAAATCGACATTTTTTGAGGCAAGCCAACCGATTCTTAATCCCGCTAAACCAAAAGATTTTGTCATCACATTTAGGCTGATTCCTTTTTCATAGCCATCTGCGATTGCAGGTAGCCGTTTAGTTTCATCAATTTCAAGAAACCGGTAAACCTCATCACAAAAAATATAGGCTCCTGTTTTTCTTGCAAGAGAGATCATTTTTTCATAAACATCTCGTTCTAATAGCGTTCCTGTTGGATTATGAGGACAGACAAGAATAAGAAGTTTTGTGGATGACCGCCAAGCCGATTGAATTTGATCAAATTCAAGTTTCCATTTACTTGCTGATTGGAGATGGATAAAAGTGGTTTCTGCCCCTACTATTTGAGGTAAGGTTTCTAGGGATTGATAGGAGGGAGAAATAATAACAACATGGTCTCCCTCGGATAGTAGAGAATGCAAGGCACAATAAATGCCTTCTTCAGCTCCGGCTGTAGTCAAAATATGATCAGCCTCTAAAGAATCATACAAACGAGCAATTTCTTTTCGAAGAAGAGGAAGGCCAGGGCTTTCTGTATAGCCAAGAGATAAATTATCCCATAAAGCGCGGGTTTCTGGATCAGCCATAGCTACAATGTCTTTAAGGAGCCAAGTTTCAGCGTCAGAGGGACAAAGCAAGTAAGGAGCTGAAAATTCGTATTTTTTCCAAAATTCCTCTAGTTTAAAAATAGGGAGATCAACCATTGTCATTTACCTTTAAATAATTATAAATTGTGGCACGAGAAAGATCTAAAACATTAGCAACATAATTTGCTCCGTTTTTTGCTCTAAATGCTCCTTCCATATAAAGAGAAAGAACGAGAGCTTTTTTTTCTTCTTTATTTAACTGTTTAAGAGTAACTCCTTTTTGAGCTAAATAAGTTGAAACATAAGAATTAATTTTTTCTCGCCAGTCATCTTTAAAGAGTTCTTCTGGCTGAGTTTGCACACCGTTGTTTAACCAGCTTCCCAAAAAATGGTGAAATTCTTCCCATTTTGAAAGATCTAAATTAATGCATAATAGACCGATTGCTTTTCCTCTATGATCTCTTAACGTCGATGAAATTGATTTGATTTTTCTCCCATCCCAGTTGGTCTTAAGATAAATAGGAAAAACATTCGGAAATTCGTTATAAGAGTCTATTTCTTCTAAGAGAGACTCGTCTCCCACTTTTCTTTTTGAAAAAGTATTATAAATATTGGCTATAAGCCCTGTTTTAAGGTCATGTAAAACAACTTCAGCGTGAGGATATAAAAGAAGGGTTATAGCTTCAGCTATAGAACAATAGGAGTTTAAGTAAGACATCTATTGCCTTTTGTTTTTGTAGATATATTAGTCTAAATTGGATTATTTTGTCAAGTTCTGAATAAAAAAAATCTGAAACTAATGGAAAGCCTCAAGTCGGAGGAGAAAAAATTCAAAATTTTAGGTTATAAGTGAATAGGCCTCTTCCACAGAATCTGTATACATCTGTCTCTTATTCCATGGATACCGCTCTTATTTTTGGATCAGAAACAACAGGTTTGCCTGATTCTTTCAAGGGAAATGGCGAGAAAGTTACAATAAGTGGGACCTAATGATTAACGCAGAGACGGTGAGGCGGGGCGACGCTGAAATACTCGAAAATTTGTTATCCGAACAGATTGTGAGCAGGAGAATATTGATTAATATGGCCTGCTCACATCATTTTGAGATGACTTGGGTTAAAATATAAAATAAACCCCATAAACTCAGCGAGAGGACTGAAATTATGCGATGCTCGGCTAGCTTGCATTGGCATCATTGCTTTTCTTTTCCTTTTCGTATTCTTCCACATAGTTGGTGAGAAAATTGAGGCGCCATTTTAACTTAGAATCATTTCGGTTATTATCACTCAGTGCTTTAATCCTCTCTGCAGCGGTAGTATCATTGCTTTTTATACTTGGGTTAAAACCATATTCTACTAATAGTTGTCCTGTGTATTCGTCAGTTAAGCCAAGCCAGCACAATACTTGTTCTTCCTTATCAAGATCGGTTGGTACAACTATTCTTTCCTTTAGTATCCATTCTAGGCGTTCAGAGGCTGTGCGACCCGGATTATCATTCGCGCTAGTAACAATCCTTCTAAAATGGGATACTCCAAATCTATCCTTATCAAGAAGATCAATTCCATTGCTGACGAGGAGTTTAAATACATCAGAAGTCAGGATAGATCCAAACTCACAATAATCCAATAAGTTCTGATCATTCATATTCTGTTTCTTTAAAATTTCTTTAAGATTATTTTTCTTGCTTGCTTCGGACACTAGCAGTTTTGCGGCTGAAAAATTCAGCAAAATTCGATTGGTAGCTGATAGGGAAGGGAAGGGTTTGGTGAGGTATTCATTGACAGCTTTCTGATCTGCGGCCCAATCCGACTGGATCTTGTCGAAAACGAGGATGGCCACTCCTACACTCGCAATTACACCCATTGATACAGGAAAAAATGGTGTAAAAGGGAAAACATAGATTTGGAGAGTGAATGCAGCGCTTAAAAGCGCAAAAGCGGTTGCTCCTACCGCTTGCATACGTGTTATTAA
>JABDGJ010000010.1 GCA_013286075.1 Chlamydiota bacterium | reverse complement strand
TCCTAGATGCTGCTCCAAGGAGTCAGACATGGATTCTTTTGGATGGCGAGAATGATCAAATTCTCGATGGGGATTCATAAAAAGTTGAACAATTTCGTCAGTAATTAAACGACGGGCTTCTTGATGCTCGCGCAATACTTCCCAAATTACTTCAGTTGCTCTCTTTTTCACTTCTGAAGTCATCATTTTTCCAGCTCTGTATTCCCGAGCAATATTTTCCAATTCTCTGTCATCATCGAGAAAATAAAGTAGATAATGATAAGCCACGTCTACCATTAGGTTGGCCCCTTTTTCGATGTGTTCTTGCTTTGTCATTCCACCGCCAGAGAAGGCTTTTTCTCTAATTTTTTTTGTAAGAATGTCTTTTGTATCATTCATGAAAATCACTTCTTTTTGTCCTGTAGAACTCGCTTTATCATGAGCCTGCTCAAGACTTGGAAGAAATCTTGATTGAATGGTTGCTGGTTTTTTTAATCCAATTTTCTGCGCAATTTCACGTGCCATGCGAAAATAGGGGTATTGATCAATTGCCATCGGAACCAAGCAAAAGAGTTCTTTACCATGAAATATGTTTTCAAAAGAGGTACTAAACGCTGGAGCGGCTTGAAAGCAAGGCCAGCTTAATTGGCCGATACTATTATGCAAATCCAATCCATAAATTCCATGGATCATGTTGCCTGAAGTATGTTTCATGATTGTCACGATATTCCAATATAAAGACCCACCCACTGTTTCTACATTAGAAAAAATCCAGGTCTTTTTTGGATTAAAGCCACAGGCAATGATGTCTTTGGCATTGCTTCTAGTCAGGCGGTTTGCTTCTTCAAGCGATAAACCGTCCTTAAAGTAGTATTTTTCATCATCCGTCATTTGGATAACAAGAACAGCATCAAATGCATCTTGTAGATACTTGGCAAACATAAATGGGACCATATGACCCAGATGCAAAGATTCTGAACTTGGTCCTCGCCCGGTATAAAGGTAGATTTCCTCTCCCCGCTCATATGCACTCAGCACGACATCAAGATCTTTATGCGAGAAAAAAATACCTCTGCGCAACCAAGGATGGGCCTTCATTTTTGTGACTTGTTCAAAACGATGAATGAGGGCTCCATCGATGGGCTGACATCCAAATTGGTTGATTAGCTTGAGATAGTCGATACCTGTTGTAGAAGTCACCTCCCACGGGGTAATTTTTGTTTCCTCTTCCATACTTCCATCCTTAATGTGGGCGCTAACTTACACTATTCAATAGCCAATGTCAAAATATTCTTCTGCTTGCTTAACAGAAGCTACTACTATATAATAATCAGGTAACTTATTTAAAAAGTAATATGAATCTTATTAAAGAATTTAAAGATTTTGCTTTAAAGAGAAACGTCATTGATACTGCCGTCGGGGTTGTTATCGGGGTTGTGTTTGGAAATTTAGTGAATTCCGTTGTCACCGATATTTTTATCCCTTTGTTGGGTCTTATTCTCAATGAAGTGGATTTCCATCACAGGATTTTCAAATTAGCGGTGGGAAATTCTTGCTTGGTAGAAATTCGATACGGAGCTTTTATTACAGCATTAATTAATTTTCTTATTGTTTCTTGGGTTGTTTTTTTTATCATGAAACTGATGGTTCGTTTCAATCTTTCTAGGATGGAAAAAGTCATTCCTCAAAGAGATTGTCCTGAATGTCAAATGTCTATCCCCTTAAAAGCAAAAAAATGTGGCCATTGCGGATCAATCATTACGGAAAAAATTCTAGAGTAGCCACATCTGTTTTCACCCGTTGAATGTCATTTTTATAATTTGTGATAAGTGATACACTTTTCTTCCAGTGGCTTGTTCGATTTGTTCTTTGCAGCTAAATCCATTTGCAATGATCAATGTATCCAATGGAGCATTCCTAATAGAGGGTAATAAGACTCTTTCTGCAGCTTTTATTGAAATGTCGTAGTGATCCTTTTCAAATCCAAATCCGCCTGCCATTCCACAACAACCAGAATCAAGAATTTGAATATCTAATCCAAGACGTTGGAGGATTTCTTTTTCATATTCAAAATGAATGACTGATTTGTGGTGACAATGCCCTTGTACGAGTGCTTTTTTATTGAGTGGTTTAAAAGAATGATCCTTCGCATAGAAATGGATGAATTCACTTAATAGCAACGTCTGATTTTTTAATCGTTTCGCATCCATATCCGAAGGAAATAAATTGGTCAGTTCGTCCCGAAATACAGAAATGCAGCTGGGCTCCAATCCAATAATGGGAGTTCCATCGTGAATCTCCTTCTTCAGTTCTTTCATGATTTGTCTGAGATTTTTTTTTGCAAGAGTAAGCATGCCATAATCATATAAAGGCCTACCACAGCACAAAGAAACTTTAGGTACAGATACTTCAAACCCCAGATGCTCTAAAACATCTACAGCATCTTTGGCGTGCTGAGGATGAAAATAATTGTTAAAAGTATCTGGCCAAAGAATGACTTTTTTGTGCCCAGTTGCAGAAGAGGTTCTTTGAAAAAACCATTTTTTAAAACTTTTACGTGCAAATCGGGGGAGAGATCTTTTGGGATGTGCTCCTATCCCCCATTTTATGAAACGAGAGAAGAAAGAGTGGGTAAGAAAAAAGTTTGCTATTGTAGGGAAATGAGAAGTCACGCGAGACCACCAATAAATGAGACCAAAAGCATACGCAGAACGGGGTCTTATACGTCCCTGATAATAATGAGATAAAAACTCTGCTTTATAAGTAGCCATATCTACATTCATAGGACATTCTTTTTTACACCCTTTACAAGCAAGACATAAATCTAAAGCTTGTTTGACCGATTCGTCTTTCCATCCGTTTTTTCCAATGATTTCTCCTTGTAACATCTCAAACAATAGACGTGCACGGCCACGAGTGGAATCTTGTTCTTCTTTTGTGACCATATAACTTGGGCACATTGTTCCATTTTCATTGCGACGACATTTTCCTATTCCAACGCAGCGCAAAGTAGCTTTAGCAAAGCTTCCATCATCTTCTGGAAATGCAAAGTGAGTTTTTACTTTAACTGGTTTATAATCAGGTCCTAATCGCAAATTTTCTATAGGACTATAGGGATCGATGAGCTTGCCAGGATTCATTTTCCAATCAGGGTCCCAAATGGATTTAAATTCTCGAAATCCTTGAATCAGTTCTGAACCAAACATTTTTGGTAACAACGCAGCTCTCGATTGCCCATCGCCATGTTCGCCCGATAAAGAGCCGCCATAACGTACCACTAAATCAGCTGCTTCATCGATAAATGAACGATATTTTGCAATCCCTTCTGTCGTATACAGATCAAAGTCAATGCGTGTATGGACACATCCTTGTCCAAAATGGCCATAAAGAGCGCATTCGTATTCATATTTTTGAAATAGTCTTCTAAAATCCCGAAGATAATCCCCAAGCCTTTCTGGAGGAACAGCGGAATCTTCCCACCCTTTTTCGTTAGGAACTCTTTCTTGAGTTCCAACGCCCGCTTCACGGGTTTCCATAATTTTTTGTTCAATTTCCGGGTGATCATAAAGACGCATGCTTGGAGGGTTTTCTCTTTTTTGCAATACCTCCATCATTTTTTGTGCTTTTGCATCCGATTCTTTTTTAGATTCCCCGCCAAATTGTAGAAGCAACCACCCTTTTCCATCCGGAAGGATTTGCGTATCTTGTGCATGAATTTTCTTTTGATTCCTATCACTCATCAAGACATCATCTATTCCTTCAAGGGCAATAGGTCCGTAAGACATTAATTCAGAAATATGATCACAAGCAGAATAGATATCAGGATACCCCAAGACTAATAGGGACCGAGCAGGAGGATTATAGACAAGCTTGAGTTTGGCTTCCAAAACAATCACACAAGTGCATTCACTCCCCACAAGGGCCTTTGCTACATCAAAGCCACCTTTCTCCAAAAGCCATGGCAAATTATATCCTGATACTCGGCGAGGAATTTGAGGGTATTTTTCTTCAATCAGATGAGAATACTTTTGGCTAAATTCCTTGAGTCGTCTATATATTTCTCCTTTTCTCCCCTCTTCATTTTGTAAAACTTCTAATTGTTCTTTATCTACCGCTCCAACCCTCATGACTAATCCATCGTAAGTCAAGATTTCCAATTCGAGAACATTGTCATCTGTTTTTCCTGCCATTACGGAGTGAGCGCCACAAGAATTATTTCCAATCATTCCTCCGAGTGTGCAGTTGTAATGTGTGGAAGGATCAGGTCCAAAAGTGAGCTGGTATTTTCCCGCTTCTTTTTGTAGTGTATCTAATACGACACCTGGCTCTACTAGAGCTGTTTTATTTACCGGATCAATGTGAATGATTTTATTAAAATACTTGGACATATCAATCACAACAGCAACATTACAACATTGCCCTGCAAGACTTGTCCCTCCACCACGACAAAGAATAGGTGCTTGGTATTTATGACAGATTCGAGTGATCTGAATCACATCTTGTTTGTTTTTTGGAATCACAACCCCGATTGGGATTTGGCGATAGTTTGAGGCATCGGTGGAATAAAGTGCGCGTGATCCATCATCAAAACGGACCTCGCCCTCTATTGTATTTTTTAATTCCCTCTCTAGATTTCTCACCTTCTCGTAGTCCATAGAAACTCAACTTGTTCAACTCAGAGTAGATAATTTTACCAAGAGGGGTACGCGGAATACTATTGACATAACCAATTTTCTTTATTCTTTCAAACGGCAAAACCATTTGATTAAATTTTTTAATAAGAAAATCTATTTTTTGATCATCTTTTGCATTTGTGACAAGAGAGATACAATGACCTAATCGATCATCTGAGGAAGAAAATAAAATGGCATCTTCTTCAAATCTCAATTCTATGAGTACAGTTTGAAAGTGAGACTCCAATAAAAACATATCCACTTTCTCTCCTCCAATTTTGATGATCCGATCCCCTCTTCCTAAAAAAGAAAGAGTTCGATTTGTAATTATTCCACTATCATCTGTCTCAAACCACCCGCTGACTTTTGGGTCTCGATAACAAATTTTTCCTGCTTCTTGATATCCATAACAAGAGAGCAAAGAAGGACCAAACAAAAAAAATTTTCCATTTATACATTTGGCTTGTAGATGAGAAAGGAGTTCTAAGGGAGGAAGCTTGCTTTCTTTCCAACTCAATAGAGGAGCTGTGGCCACTTGTGAACCACATTCTGTCATTCCATAGCTAGGCAGCAAGGGCCAGCCAAGAGCAATCCCTTCTTTATATAGTGGCTCATGTAAGGCCCCTCCCCCTACAATTACTGCGCGAAGGCTTTGGGGTGCTCTTAGTTTCTCTACCACAAGATCATATACTTGTGCAGGAACTAATGAAACCAACGTTCCTTCATGAAAAGAAATATAAGAATGAAATGCTTTTGGATCCCATTTTTGAGAAATAGTTTTAAAATCAAAAACTTTTGCACCACTTAAAAAAGATCGAGCCCAAATGCTGATTCCCCCTACATGAAAATCGGGAAGAGTATGGATCCAACGATCTTCTGGCGAGCTTTTTATATGTTGATTTACGGCAGTAGCCGAAGCTAATAAAGCTTTTTTAGATAATCCTACCCACTTTTGATTCAAGGTTCCCGATGTCGACAACCAAATATGGCCCGGCCAAGAAATTGCTTGTTCTAAAATACAGGTAAATTGTCTTCTCTCTTGTTCCGAATAGCAGGGATTGGCAAATAAATAGGATTGTTCATCAGTCCAGCAAATGGGTTTATTCACATGAAAGATCCGAGAATGAGTAATAATCCAAAACCAAGCTGAATTTTTGCACTCCTGGCTATAGATGCGGTGGATTCGCGACTCGGATCACGATTCCAAATAAACCAAAGATTGCGAACAGTGGGAATTAAAACAAAACATGGCAAAAATGCCATCCATTTATTTTTTTCTTCGGATATCCAAAATAATCCAACTATAAAGGGAAGAAGAGAAAATAGAGTAATCTCCCATCGAGAAAAAAGAAGTCCAAAACGGACTGCTAATGTTTTTTTTTGAATTAAAGCGTCTGCTTGGTAATCTCTAAAGTTATTGATCGCAAGTGGGACAATTGCTAAGCAGCCCATTTGTGCGCCTGCCAATAAAACAGAAGCGTTCCAAGTATGTGTTTGAATATAATAAGTAGCAAGGACAGCAACCCAGCCATAAAAAATAAGTAATAGAAATTCGCTAAGGCCAAGATATCCAAATGGGTAGGGACCTCCTGTATAACAATACGCACAAGCAATCGACACACATACTAAAACAACATAGAGCCCACCTCCTGCGACCATTAATGGAAGGGCAAATATAGCTGCTAGGGTTAAAAAAAAGTATCCTCCGTTCAGGATGTGTTGAATAGGAAAAAGAGCGGCTCTTTGGTCCCCCAGTTTATTCTCCAAAACCTCCCCTTTTTTATAATCAAGCGCATCGCCAATCATATTCATTCCCATTTGAATGCAAGGAGCGAAAAAACAGGCGGAAAGAAATAAAATCCAATCGATTGATTTGGTGTGTTTGTAGACTAAAGCAATGCTGACTAAGATGGGAATTAAGCAAACCGACAATGTTTTTGTTTCGGGTCTACAAGCAAGAATCCATCCTTTAGCGAATGTTTTTTTTGTTTTTTGGGTGGAAATATACGTCTGATAATCCATTTATCCTCCTTTAAGGAAGACGAGGGAAAGAAGAAAAATCTGGTTTTCTTTTTTCTTGAAACGCTTCTTTTCCTTCTTTTGCTTCCTTTGTCATGTAATAGAGCATGGTGGCGTTTCCAGCCAAATCTAGCAATCCAATTTGTCCATCGCAATCGGCATTTAAAGAAGCTTTCAAACACCGAAGAGCTAAAGGAGAATGTTGGAGAATTTCACGACACCATTGAAGGGTGACTTCTTCTAGTTGATCTAACGGAACAACGCAATTGACAAGACCCATTTCTAAAGCTTCTTGCGCAGAATATTGTCTACAAAGATACCAAATTTCTCGCGCTTTTTTTTGTCCAACAATTCTGGCTAAGTAACTACTTCCTAATCCCCCATCAAAAGAACCGACACGGGGGCCCACTTGACCAAACCGTGCATTTTCTGCAGCAATAGTCAAGTCACATACGATGTGAAGAACATGCCCTCCTCCAATTGCATAGCCCGCAACCATAGCAATGATTGGCTTTGGAAGAGATCTCATTTGCTTGTGGAGATCTAAGACGTTTAAGCGTGGAATTCCATCTGCTCCAATATACCCTTCATCTCCTCGAATTCGTTGATCTCCTCCCGAACAAAAAGCAAGACTCCCCTCCCCTGTTAAAACAATTACACCAATGGTAGGATCGTTGCGGCAAATATCAAATGCTTCCTGCATTTCCTGAACGGTTTCTGGTCGAAAAGCATTTCGTACTTCTGGTCGATTAATCGTAATTTTACCGATTCCGTCTTCCGTTTTTTCTAGTCGAATATCTTCAAAGTGCTTAATTGTAATCCAAAGAGAAGTTGTGTTCATAAGAGATGACTCCCAATTCTTGAAACCAATTCGGTATAACAATTGGAAAAATTAAATACAAGAAATGACGACACATCTTAATGATCGTTGTTATAGAAAGGTTCGATGTGCACAGTAACATCGCGAACAGCAGGCCACGCTTTTTGGATTTCAAGCCGGACTTGTTGGCTAATTTTATGTGCTTTAGCAACACTTAAAGAAGGATCGACCTCAACGTCAATATTGACATGCGCATCAGGACCATATTGTTGGATCCGAATTTTTTCTGTGCTTGCCACGCCTGACGTTTGGCGAGCAGCGTTTTTGACAAGCCGAAAAAATTTTTCCTCTGGTACCTTGTCCATTAATTGATTGAAATTTTTTCTAGATGCAAAGAACCCAACAAGAGTCATAAATAAAGCAATCGAAATAGCTCCCACATAATCGACAACAACACTAATTGTAGGCCAAATAGCACCTACTCCTAATGCAAGCGTGGCAAACAAACTAGTTAAACTATCAAAACGGTAATGATACGCATCGCTAATCAATGCTGGGCTATGTTGTTTTTTCGCGATTCTAATAATGATCTGGTATGCAATTTCTAATACAATGACTGTGATTACAGGGAATACCCAAGCCCAAGGGTGTATCTGACCAAAGTGCACTTCTCGGAAAGCTCCTAATAATTGTTGAACAAGCATCACAATTCCCAAAACAATCAAAAGAACTCCTGAAAAAACACCTCCAAGTGGCTCATACCGACCATGACCAAATGGATGATCCTCGTCTGGTGGTTTGTGTGCTATTTTTAAACAAATGAGGAGAAATACACTGCACATGACATCTGCAAAGCTGGCAATTGCGTCTAAAAATAGTACGGCACTACCCACTAAAATAACACCTATCAGCTCAAATGCAATGACTGCTAATCGACAGAGAATCCCCAATTTGATGGCGCGTATAACGCTCTTATTTCTTTTATTTCTTTCGGTGTAAATAAAACTGGGAAGTAATAATGATTTTGGAAATCTAGACGTCATCCTTATCCTAGCGCCGAGTAGACAGAAGAAGATCTTTTTTAACAACTAGGAAAATTAAAAACAAGAAATGGATGATTAGGGCGTGTTTTCAAGTGCTTTTAATTGATTGAATTCAGCCCATTCCTTTGTTGTCAATTTGACGTTTGTTTTTGCCCAGGTTCTAAGTTCTTGGAGACGCAATGCTTGAGTTGGTGTCAATTGGCTTGTCTGAGGCAATGTTTCGTTGTCACTCAATGGAGTAGGATCCAGATTAGAAACTTCTGACTTCATAGATTGAAGTTTCTCTCTTGCTTCAAGAGAACAAAGAGTGAGTAGATCAGGGTGTTGATGAATGATCTCTTTTAAATAGGCGTACTTCTCTTGTTCAGAATTATATTCTAATGCTTGATCTAAAGTAGGTTCAAAATAAGAGTCCCATTTTTCGATCGCTCTTTCGACAAAGGGGGTCATTAACATCGTATTATCGAGAAAGAAATGGTCTCGCACTGGAACAGGAGGAGGCAGTCCATGATGTGCATACACAAGATTAAGCCAAATCATGACATTATGAGGCGTTCCTCTCCATGCTTCGCAAAGAGTGGACATCAGCCAATACACTCGAGTGATTTTTTCGAGCAATGTTTTTTTGCTTGTAGGGTCACTAGGATTTATTTGGTACTCGATAATTTCTTTATGCAAATCTTCTAAATGACTTTGGAATTGCTCAACATATTCTTTGGTTGGGTGGTTCCACTCCTTGGGTCTAACAACGCTTGTCCTTACTCTTTCGCTCCGCCCAGGCGGATAAGAACGTGGAAGCAAATAGGAAGAGGTGATTACTTCTTGATTGTAAGCATTTCCCCACTCATTTTTTTCATTATCCATTTGTAGTTCACGCAAATGCCTTAGAGAATGGCTATAACGTTTATTCGCCATAATATCTGTATGCGAAAGGTATGATTCATCTATCTGCAGCTTGTTATAATGACTTCCATCCTCTTTTTTTCTATTTTTTATCATTTCGCGCAATACATCGATTCGTTTCATCGTAGGCAATGAAGGAAGAGTGTTATTTATAAAAGTTAAATTTTTATCAGCATAGCTGTGGCTCGCTTGGATATAATCATCTCGACTTCGATCGCCTAATTCAGATACTTTATTTACTTCACTTTCAGTAACCATGTCAAAATTGGGAAAACGGACAAGAAGGGCTGTTTTTCGAATAACGTCTGGTAAAACAGCATACATCTGTGGATAGTGTCTAACCAATTGATAAACTGACAAAAGGGAAGAATTCATCGCAAAACCAAACAACAACTCTTTCATCTTTTCTTTATCATTAAGAGTAGATTCATCGATTTTTAGAATTTCTGGATAGGAACACTCCACCATCCCCGCTTTCTTTGCATATTCACAAAACGTGCAAAGCAAATCTAAGTTATTTGTGCGCAAAGCAGAAGCAATGAGTTGTTTTTCTCGAATGTCTTTTTCGGTGATGATGAACCCATTTGTAAGGAGAAAAGAGACAAAATCTTTTTTCCCCGCGTCAAGAGTTTTGGCAAACAATTCTAGAGAACAATAAGAAGCAATTCTAGGACAGTGTTTTAAGATTATTTTCATTGTAATAGGGTCTTCCCTTTCTGCAAGATCTTCTAGAATCGAACGCCCGTGTTCCTCCCACCAACTTTCAGGCATTTTCGCCAATACTTTATCGATAAAAACATAGTCTTTTATATCCAATTTATCTTTAATTATTTTATATTCAATTACATACCCATAATTTATCATCTCTTGATAATATTCATAATCGTTTTTATGAATCCCATTAGTAAAAACAATCGTTTTTTCTAAACGTTTTAAGAGTTCTAGAAAGTTTTTTCCCTTTTCTTTATTACTTGTTATAACATTATATACAAAGCTTGCATTTACAACTGGATCAGACCAAGGTGCTACTTGGAAATCATCGGGAAGTTTTTCCACTAGGTTTAATAAATAACTTGTTACTTTAGGATGATGCAATTCGATCGCTTGAATTAAAAAAGACCGCAATTTTTCTTGGTTGTCTTTAGGAATATCATCGATATTTTTTATATTCGTGTCGTAGTCACCCCTTATCCATTCTTTAAGCAACTCTGATTCTTCTTTAGAGGGGTAAGAGGCAGGGCTATCCGCTATTTTTTTACCCGTGTTTTGTGTAGCAAAATGCGTCTTAGCAAAATTTCCAATCTTTATAGCGAGAGGTGTTAAAGTAGAATTTAAAAAATGAAACGGTCTTATAATAAAACGACCTAGTTTTGATATACTTTGGCTTACAAAACCGCCTGCAGAAGATAAAAATAGTACTTTGTTGTTATGAATCATATAATCATAGTATAACATATTTTATATTTAAAAATACAATACAGGTATTCTAAACAAATAATTAACAATAACTTTATTATATATTAATAATAATTATTTATTGGCATTATTAATTAATTTTTTTTATTTAGGGTGCTGTGGGCGATTGTAGTGAAAGGTGAACGATGGTTAGAAAATGAAAAGCTTGAATTGTGGTAGGAGGGAGGGTAGATGGGTGAGAATAATTTACATGGATTCGACCTTAGGCAAAAAACTATTAACGTAGAGGCGGGGAGTCGGGGAGATGCGGAGAGGATAGAGGGTTTTTCTCTGCGTTTCAATCATTGCTCTTTTGTCCGAGGACTCACACTCATCTACCATCTTACCTGAATTGTGTCAAAATGACCTCATCCTTCTCCTAATACCGATTGTCCGAATAATTCTCGGTCTACCAAAGGTGATTGTTGGTCTCTAACCATGACAAGAATATCATTTTCTTTCAGTTGTGTGTCTGCAGATGGATTTGAGAGAATTTCTGTGCCGCGTCGAATGAAAAGAACAGAAAGCCCATGCAAATTTCTCAGCTGCGCTTGAGACAAAGACTTTCCTAACAATGTTGAGTTGGAATGAATGCGAGAAGAAATAATCTCGACTTGTGAAAGATCGAGTTTTACGTCTGATAATTTTGTTTTGAGTGCCTGTTGTGCAATATAATATTCATTCACATGCGCTCGAATCTTGGCTATAAAAGTATTTACTTCGTCTTCTGGTACATGGTATTGCCGCAAGAGTCTTACAAAAACTTCTATCGAAGTTCCTAGTTCATCAGGAACAACCTCATCGGCGCCTAGCTGCTTCATAGGTGCAACTTCTCTCGCATATCGAGCCCGGACAATAATAAAAATCGTTGGATTTATCTTTCTTGCAACTTTGATAATATTTTGGGTAGCGATTGGATCGTTGATTAAAACAACAACTGCTTTTGCTTGATGAAAATGGAGATATTTAAGAACAGATAAGTGTGTCGCGTCCCCAAAATGGATTGGTTCCCCAAGTTTTTTTTGCAGTCTGACAATATCAGGATTCATTTCCAAAATGATGTAGGGCACGCCTGCCGATTTACATGCCATAGAGACTGTTTGACCACTCAATCCAAAACCGATGATGATCACATGATTTTGCAATTCTTGTTGATTTCCCATTTCTTCTTTATTAAATCCCGTTTTCCATTTTTGTGGGAGAGGAAGCAATGAGATCCAAGCAGCAATCTGAGGAGAAAAATGAATAAGAATAGGACTAATTAATAAAGTACATACGGAAGAGGTTAAAAAGAGTTGATAATAATAATCAGAACCCAATCCGTGGGAAATACCCACCTTTGCTAAAACAAAGGAGAATTCCCCTGCTTGTGATAAAGCTATTCCTACAAGGACTGCCACTCGAATCGGTAGACCTAACAAAAAAGTGGTGAGAATTCCCGTACTCATTTTAAGGAATAATAGGCAAAGAGAAAGAAAAAGAATGATTCCTGGTTCAGAAAAAATAAACTTGAGATCGAGTAGCATTCCGACAGAGATAAAAAAAAAGCTAATAAAAAGAGCTTGAAAAGGAAAAATATGGTTGAAAGCTTCATTTCTATAATCAGACTCAGAAACAATAAGGCCAGCTAAAAAAGCGCCTACTGTTAAGGATAACCCAAGCGATGAACTCAACCATGCTACGCTAAAACAAAGAGTGAGAACGGAAACTAAAAATAGCTCTTTATTTCTTGTTCGTGAAACGGAAAGCAAAAGATGAGGAACAATAAATCTCGCAAGGAAAAACACCATACTTAAAATAAAAATTCCTTTCAAAACAGGCCATAAAAGGAAAAGGTGTTGCCCGGTTTCGCTCCCTCCTTTATTTCCGAGCAAAGGAATCAAAAGCAACATCGGAATTGCGATCATGTCTTGAAAAATCAAGATAGCAATTGAGATTTTTCCATGAGGACTCTCAGTTTCTCCTTCGTGTTCAAGGATTCCAAGTACAATAGCAGTGCTACTCATAGAAAGAAGAAATCCTAAAAAAATAGCCTCCTCCCAAGAACGTTGTAGAAATCTGCCTATTGCAATACTCGCAAGAATAGTTAAGCCAACTTGAAGCGATCCTCCCAGTAAGAACTGTCTTCGGATTTCTCCTAGTTTTTTTAAAGAAAACTCCATTCCGATTCCAAACAGAAGAAGTATGACTCCCAACTGAGCAATGCTTTCTACATGATCCATTTTTTCTATTAAGCCAAGACCATGAGGTCCTGCAAAAATTCCTGTAAGGATAAATCCTACAATAGGGGGAATACCCAATCGGTACCCCACCAAAAGAACAAAAATGGAAAAGAGAAGAATCAGCAATAATTCTTTAAATAAAAAAAATTCCATTATTCTATCTGATTATCTGGAAGTGAGATTGGTTTTGCATCCACATCTTTTGGGATCACATATAAGCTGTCAACGGCTTGGTTTACAGCATTCACATACTCTTGGTAGTTGTTTTGCACATCTTCGACAGAAAGAGTATAAGGGATATCAGGTAGAACTCCTATGTTCTCAATCTTTTTTTCATTTGCTCTTTCTGCAATTGATGCTGTATAGGTGCAGGAGGCAATCCCATGAGAATTGGGAAATTGAAATGAGTATACATATCCTCCTGCTCCAGCAGTTCGGTTGCCGAATAGGGTTGCTCTTTCGTTATCTTTCAAAATAGCAGGAAAAAAGTCCGCTCCTGAAAAGTCCATTTCATTAATTAATACCAATATTGGTTTAGTGTAGCGGTACTTAGGATGGCCGTTAATTCGATCTACTCCTAGGATAGGAGTCGGATTCGTCAAGGTTCTTCCCGCGCTCCACTCTTCTAAGATAAATTCAAAATAGGCCTTCACATGCAATAACCATTGGTGATTGATCAGTTCTCCGCTATATTCTTCTTCTTTGGAAGATTGGTTTTCATCTTCTTCAGAAAATTGCCCTTTCCGTTGGTGATTCCATTCTCTTGCATTCGATGAAGCTTCCAATAGGTTGAGAATTTTTAAGCTTTCGTAGGCATCTAAGACTTCTTTCTGCGTGATTTTGATTTGATGATAAGGGGCTCTAAATGGTGTATCTGTTACTAAAATAGAAGAAAGTTGGTACTGAAAATCGACATAACCCCCAAAATTATGCAGCTGATCAATGACTAATCCATCCGTTCGTTTATCCATGTAAGTGACAATTTTTCCAAATACGGCGCTATCTATTTCATCTCCCGTAAAATGAGGGATACGAATATAGCCAATCTGTTTTCCATTTGCATGCTGGTAGATATAAGCAACCCAGTCAATGATCCCTCCTCCCTCATATAGTTCCTCACTAAAATCTGGGTTTTCATTAAAATTCCATACGATTTCCCCTAATACAGGAACAAAACTTTTTCTCGCCCCTAATCCTCTATCTGTAGATCCCATTTCGCTTTTAAGTAGAGGATTCATCATCTGAATCTCTCCTACCTTTGCATGTATAAAATCCATTGGTTGTGAAAGGTTTTGTTGCTTTGGAAAAAATGCATCCAAAAGATCGATAGACGGAGATACATCCGATCGATTATAGATATGCTCAGGTTGATGCGACCATCTTAATTGGTATGTCGATTTTTTCTGATTTTTTGCTGACTGAAATGTAGCTAACAAAGCGCCTTTTGGTACAATATCTCCAGAACTTCCTTTACGACGAGTCAATCGAACCTCTGCAAGAGCGTTGTCAGTGTCTGGATTCGCAAATTTCCCCCCCTCATTTTTAATTCTTTCAATTATAGCAGCAATAGGTTCCCCATCAAATGACAACAACTCATCTCCTACAGAAATTCGAAAATGAGAAGTTGGTAAACGAAGGTGATCTATCCAACTAACAAAATATCTTCCATTTACCCCTTTGACACCAAAAGGCAAAGAAGATGTCTCTGTCGAATAAAAACTAATGTCGACATGATAGTCTTTCATCGAATTGACAAATGTGCGCAAAATTTGGTGGAATTGCTTTGAGGTAATGGACGGTGTAGAAAGAATTTTTTTCTTTGCTTCTTTGTAGGCTATGTCAATATCCCAATTCCAATAACTCTTTTTCCAAGCCAAAGGTGCATAACTCACTTCATAATGATGCTTAATCACTTTCAAATCATTGATCATTTGCCATTTTCGATCTTCTTCAGATGAAGGTGTTTCGATGGCGCATAAGCGCATTTGAAAAAGAGTGAGGGTTGTAATAAAAAGAATCGTAGATAGGGTATATTTCATATTTTCTCTGTTTGAATTTTATAGTCTCGTCACATTAAGTTACGCCATTTTGCAATAAATTCAAAAAACATTCTTGTTCGTCTGATAATAATGTTTCACAAATTTGCATGACATTATCATTTTTTTTTGTTATTTTCGCCTCATGGCAAAGACATTCCAAGAACTTTACCCACACAACCAAAACCCCCTCAAACAAACATCGCTTTGGAGGCGAATTCTACGGGTGTTTTATGATGCTGCTCGCGGTTTTATTGAAGATGACTGTTATGCTAAAGCTTCTGCCTTAACCTATTATTCTCTTCTTTCTATCGTCCCAATTTTTGCAGTCCTTTTTGGTATTGCAAAAGGTTTTGGATTCGAACAAGCTCTTGAGTCGGAAATTAAAATCCAATTTTCGGATCAAAAAGAATTGATGGAGAAAATTATACAATTTGCCTATTCATGGCTTCAAAATGTGCAAGGAGGAATTCTAGCGGGCATCGGAGCTATTGCTTTGTTTTGGTCTGTGATTGGTTTGCTTAATAATATCGAAACCACACTAAATGCCATTTGGAAAACACCCATTTCTCGGTCATACACGAGAAAAATTAGCGATTATCTCTCCTCTATGATCATATGTCCTCTTTTCTTCGTCACTTCGAGCAGTATCACCCTCTATCTCTCTACGCAAATTGCAGAAAGTGCACATAGCAATATCATTACTGAAGCAGTTAGTCCTATTCTTTTATTTCTCTTAAAGCTTTTTCCTTACTTTCTAAGTATTATTCTGTTTTCTTTTGTCTACTTATTTATGCCAAATACGCAAGTCTATCTTCGCTCCGGTGCTCTTGCTGGAATTGTTGGGGGAATTACCTTTCAAGGTTGGCAATGGCTCTACATCAAATTTCAAATCTATGCTTCGAGTTATGGGGCTATTTATGGAAGTTTTGCAGCGCTCCCATTATTCCTAATTTGGCTTCAAGTGAGTTGGCTAATTTTACTCGCCGGAGCTGAGCTCGCTTTTGAAATTGAAAACGATTTATTTGTCCCTTTTCGGCATTTAATTCCCCTTTCTACGAAAGCTGCAGCTTTATTGATTTCCTTTCGATGTGTAGAAGCTTTTGCACGAGGGCAACAACCACAAACAGACCGGTCTTTAGCTCATGAATTAGGAATGTCGCTCAATCATATTCATATTATTCTCGAAGCACTTCAAAAAGAAAGAATTTTATCCGCTGTCACAGAGCGGGGAAAAACAATTGGTTATCAGCCAGCTCGAGCTATTTCTTCGATTACTTTTACAGATGTGTGCAATGCCATCGACAAACACAATGAGCTCTTAGCATCTGTCAGAGAGTCTCCTGCTCTTTTTTCCATTCAACAATACCTTGACAAGACAAATAAGAAATTAGATGCAGATCCAGACAATCTCCCCCTCTTAGAGGGTCTTTTATAATTCTAATTCACGTTACGCCTTGAACTTAATCTCGATCTTGATCATGATCTTAGTTTGATTTCTTATGTCCCAGTTCGGTCATGAAACGCTCAACGTTTACCAAGAATCCATTCGTTTCATTACATGGGTTAGCGAACTGCTGGAGACCATTTCTAAAAATCTTGCTGTCCATAATCAACTAGACCGTACCAGCACCTCAATCCCTTTGAATATTGCTGAAGGAATGGAAAACATATAAAGGTTTATTAGAATTACAAAACACCTTCTTATCTCTGCATCAAACTTGATAGATCTTTTTCGTGTTGTAAAAGCCATTCCTTTCTTTTAATTCCCCCGGCATATCCCCCCAAAGTCCCATCACCGCGAATCACTCGATGACAAGGAACTACAATGGCAAATGGATTAGCTCCATTAGCCAATCCCACTGCGCGACAAGCAGAAGGTTTTCCAATCGCGGCAGCCACTTCGGCATAGGATCTTGTCTTCCCCCACGGAATGTTTCGCAACTCTTCCCACACTTTTTTTTGAAATGGAGAACCAAGGGAAAGGAGCGGTATTGTAAATTTCCCTAGCTTACCACAAAAGTACTCTCCAAGCTCCTTCTCCACTTTCTTAGCCGGATCTGGTTTCCCTAATACGATTAGAAGATTCATTTTTTTTCCGATCTCCTCGATCTCTATATTCTGCTTCTCTACAAAATCTACAAGATACAACCCTTCCTCATCAGCAATCACCAACATCGATCCCAAAGGCGTGTCTACCCACGATGCTTGCAATACCTTATTGTGTTTCATTAGAGTGTGCTCCAGTTATGGCGTGTCATCAATTGATAATAAACCTTTTTAGTTCTGGAAGCAATTGTAATTAATTCGCGAAACTATGATAGAAGAAAAGAAAATGTAAGATTTATTGAGACAAGAATTTTTTTGTCGTGTATCTCGTTGTCGTATAAGAGACGTATCGGTTTTATATGCCCCGGAAATTTTGGAAATCTTGTTTGTCTTTGGTTTGTTTGGGGATTTTCGTATCTCTTATTGTTGGCTGTGAACTTCTTACACCTTATCAAGCCCCTCTTACACCTACTCCGCACGAATGGAAAACGACTGTAGAGGAAAACGAGATAAATGCAGATCATTGGAAACAAGAAGAGAAGGAGCCTTCCTATAAGGAATTGCAAGGAGATTTATGTACTTGGTGGGAAATTTTTAATGATTCGATACTCAACCAACTAGAAGAGCATGCTCTTCAATCGAGTTATACCTTATGGGCCGCTCTCGAGAGAGTGATTGAAGCTAGAGCACAAGCTAGAATTAATTTCTCTCCCCTTCTACCGTCAATCTATTTTGCTCCTTCTTTTACTCGTTCCGGGTCTTTGTTTCAAAACCCATTTGCCAATCTGGCCAATGGAGGAAATGCTCCTTGTTCTCTTTCAGGATTGAGAAAAGATGCTTTCCAAGCGATGCAAACGAATAACAACATTGGAGCCACTGAAGTAAATGCCCCCGATTTTCGATTTGTTCAATCGCAATACTTAGTGCCTCTTACTTTTCAATATGAGGTAGATTTATGGGGAAAACTCAATAATACTTTTTATGCCTCTGTTATGAGGGCTCAATCGGCTTCCCAAGCATACTTGAGTGTTCTTTTATCGCTAACGGCAGATGTTGCCTCTACTTATTTTCAAATTAGGAGTTTGGATACACAACAAAAAGTGATTCAACACAATATTCTTCTGAGAAAAAACGCTTTAGATATTACGCAAGCAAGATATGATGCTGGAATCATTGTCTATTTAGATGTGTCTAGATCGCAAGTCGAACTAGCAAAAGCGTATGCGGATAGTGCAGAAGTGTATCGTTTGAGAGGATTACAAGAAAATATGTTAGCCACTTTGATTGGAGTCCCTGCTTCTGTTTTTGCCTTAGAATATTCTCCTCTTCAAGAACCCCCTCCTCAAATACCTGTAGGTCTTCCTTCTGAACTTTTATCTCGAAGGCCTGATATTCTTGAAGCAGAAAGAGATTTGGCAGCTGCCTATAAAGATATTGGGGTCGCTTACGCAGGTTTTTTCCCTTCTTTGAATTTGAATGCTTCCTATGGATTTGAATCTCCTTTTGGCTTTCAACTCTTTAATTGGAGATCTCGATTTTGGGAAATTGGATTCGATATTTTACAAACAGTATTCGATGCCGGACGAACCGAGGCCAATTACGATTACTATAGAGCCCGGTTTAGCGAAGCAATGGCTAATTACCAAAAAACTGTACTCAACGCTTTCCAAGATGTAGAGGACTCTCTTGTGAATATTCGGTGGTATGCAAGAAGAAACATCGATTTTTCAGCGGCTGTCGATTCTGCAAAAACTACCTTTAATCTTGCCAATATGCGGTATACCCGCGGATTAGTTACTTATCTCGAAGTCATCGATGCAGAACAACAACTGCTTGAAACAGAACAAAACGTAGCGACAACTTTAGGAAATCGCTATGTTTCTACCGTAGCACTGATTCGTGCGCTGGGTGGCGGTTGGGAAGCATCATCCATCTGCCAAGATGATTGGGGCGTCTCATCAATTGTTGACGAGACGCCCTAAATAAAAAAATAACCGTTTTGTTTGGAAAACTTGCTGTTAAATCCTCCTTTGCTTACAATAGCTATTCATTCCTTAACATATTAATTATAAATAAGATATATGAATTTTTTTCTGAAATTATTCGCAGTTTTACTTGTCGTTGCTGCCATTTTTATTGCCTCCATTCCTTCAATCCTACGCTCGGATTGGGGGCGAGAACAACTCCTCTCTTGGATCAATCACCGAATTCCAGGAAAAATGGAAATAAGAAAGGTTGATCTTCATTGGAGTGGCGAACAAACAATTGAAGGAATTGTATTACAAAGCCTGGAAGGACAACCTATCATAGAAGTGGAAAAATTTTTTAGCGAAGCTAGTCTATGGAAACTCTTGTGCAAAAGTACTCATTTGGGATTTACCGAAGTCAAGAATCTCCATGCTACTCTTATAACCAATGATAAAGGGGAAACAAATTTACAACGTGCATTGAGAATAAATGGTCGCAATGCTTTTCCTTTACCTCATTCAACCATCACCCTATCTAATGTAAATGGACAACTTCATTTATTTCAAAAAAATCATCCCTTTTCGATCTCAATACAAGGGTCTACGGAACAGGAAGGTTTGCCAGGGCAATTTCAGATAGATGTTGTTTTAGGTGTTTTTACAGCAGACCACTGGAACAATTTCTCGATGGCAGATTTACATCGTCAAGCAACAATAGAAGCTCATATTACCCATTTTCCAGTCGATTTGATTGATCGGTTGGTTGCATTAAAAAATCCCCATTTCTATGGTTTTTTTCATTCTCTGTTAGGAAATGAGTTAAATCTTGATATACACCAAGAAACAAACCAAGAAAAATTGCTCTTTAACTTAACCACCGATAGTCCTCTCATGAGAGGAAGTATTGAAGGAAAAATCGAAAATCAAATTGTGAGTATAGCGTCTCCCTCTTCCTTTGATTTCCATTTGCAACCTGAATCAATAAATCCCTACATGCAACATCTAGGCAAGCTCACACAACCAACAAATATGCATGTTGCAATTTCTCATCTTTCATTTCCTCTTACTGTAGTAGACTCAGAGCAAACGATTGATCCCTCTCTATTTGCCTTTCAGGCAGCTCTTCTATTCGAAAATACCAAAATTTTTTCTCCTATAGCAGGCCCTATTTCTCTTGATCATTTTCAAATAGAATTAAAAAACAATTCAATGGATCAATATGATTCTTTGGCCAAAGGGAAAATCACATTAGACCCTACACAAGAGTCCTATGCTGTTTCTCTCCATTCGCTTTGGAAAATAGCTCCAGATAAATCTATCGAAGCGCCATCAAACCATCTTACAATTGAGAACGAACTCTTTCACATAGATTCGACATTTCGACTTGGATCACACCATGCATTTGAATCGACTATCAATTTCACCTATTCTAATAAAAACAAGCAATCATCCACTCTTACTGCTTCTATTGAAGTACTCCCAGAAATCAAACAGCAAATTCCATTTTCCTTGCAGATTCATTCTCTCTCACCCATTAATCTACAAGGCTCTCTCCGAAATGTAGTCGATGCAAACGGAAAATGGAATTCATGGAAAGAAATAGGGATAGAGGCAACAGCTAACGGATCTCACCTCACCCCCCATATCTTGCAAGGCCTTTTCTTCTTGAGTGATGATCAAACTGACAAAGTCACCGCATTGTGTGGAAGTTCTTTTGATGCAACAATTCATTGCGATATGCAAGGTACAACTGGGTCTTTACAAGCTTCTCTGACGGGAGAGCGTACAACCGCCGAAATTGATGCTCAAATAGTCAAAGGAGTCTTACAACTCAACAAACCTTTTACAGCACAAGTGCGCGTAGATCCTTTTTTTGCGAAAACATTCTTTCCCTCCAAAATTCCTTTACTAAGCTCAATAGTAGAAGGAGAAAATCCGATGATTGTATCGATTTCCCCAGAAGGATTTGTAATCCCCCTCTTTCCTTTTAAAAAAGATGAAATTCGAATCACAAAAGGGGTTCTTACATTAGGAAAAATGCACTTTCATCAAGAAGAAGAACTTCAATCTCTTCTCCAATTGCTAAAGTGGGAAGGAGAGCCTTTTGTTCCTCTTTGGTTTACCCCTATCTATTTTGCTATTCATGATGGAAAGCTATCTTTTCAACGGGTCGATATCCTGCTGGCGAATCGCTATACTTTGGCTTCTTGGGGAACAATCGATTTAATAGGAGACCAAGCCGATCTCTTCTTAGGATTGACAGCCCAAACGCTCCAGACCGCTTTTGGAGTCAAAAAACTCAATAAAGAATATGTCTTGCAAATTCCTCTTCGTTTTACAGAAGGGACAGTCGAAATTGATAAAAAAAAGATCGGTAGAAAAATTAGCTCTTTAGTTGCTCAAACCAATGGTGGATTAGGAGGAAAATTGCTCGGTGAATTTCTCGATTTAACATTACCCCGCGATGACGAAGAAGTCCCTCCCCCAACCACACAACCTTTCCCATGGGAAAATGAATTTTTTCCTCTTTCTGACGAATCAGTAGATCATCCCAAAAAAGGAAAAAAGAAAAACAAATCCGACAAAAGTGTGGAAGAACAACTTCTCGAATTTTTAAATCTCTAAAATTTATGTCGAAGTAATCATGATTGAATCAGGCATGATGACACGCGCTAAAAAAAACCCCAACATTAATATAATGTTGGGGTCAATTTGGACTAGTGATTCAATCTAAATATTGAATCGATGATGTTTCACCTGTCAACCTAAATTCCTTGATTGGATAGATCGATAGTTTGAACGACCACTACCTTGATTGATTAGATCGGTAGTTTGAACGGCCACTATAAGCATCATTGCTAGAACGGGGTTCTCTGCTGTCTCTTGAACGATCTCTTTCTTGCGCTAGGCTTAATCGAAGAGGCCGATCTTGTAAAGATTTGCCATTGAGCTCACGAATCGCTGTTGTTGCAGCTTCTTCTTCTTTCATTTCGACAAATCCAAAGCCTTTAGATCTTCCCGTTTGTTTATCAGTAACAATCTTGGCACTTACTACTTCGCCGAACTCTTCGAAATGAGATTTTAACTCATCTTCTGAGGTCTTCCAAGATAGGTTACCAACAAATATTTTCTTCATAAAATTCTCCATAGAATTTAAGTTAACAAGGGGTCTCAAATGAGTCCCAATTGGTTCCCCCCTCAAAACCAACTGAAAATGTTTAAAAAAAACTTACAATCATCACATCATGTAAATCGATTTTACTGAATTATAGGCGAATTTTGAGATTTTAGTCTAGGTGAATAGAGATTTTATTGGGATATTTGTTCTTTTTCTTTTACCGTTGATTTGCGGTACCTTTCCGCAAAGACATTTGCAATGTCCCGCACGCTGTTTGTGATCTTATTTTTCAGCTCTATTGTAGGAGTAATTAAAAGAATTTGTTTCTCCCAAGTAATTGCTTGAAACGCCATATTCGGATCCATTTGGAAGCGATGAAGAATGACTGATTCGAAAAGTCTTCCTTCACAAAAAGCGACAAATCCTTGTTTATCGATTGGATAAATAAAAATTTCAATCTCAAAGGCAGGTAAGGGTGGCTTATCAGCTTCAATCAAAGTTTTTGCCTTAATCTGCACAGAAGCAAAAATCTCCTCTACCTCTTTTTGTAATTCGGCAGATGTGATATTCAAACCAACACTTTCGGGTTTTATGATAGTAATATAAATGGCTATATTTTCTGTGAGGTTGAATAGATGATCGCTTCCCTCCCATTTTCCAGCGCGATTTACTAAAATTCCAGGGTGCAAATATTCCAATCGCTGTTCCATCAATTGAGGAGATTTTATAACGGGAACGGCGGGCAATGGTTGTTTTTTGAGTTCCTTTTTCTTCTCTTCTTTAGGGTCTAAACGGGGGGGGCGGTTCGATCGCTTTGGAGGTTTTGACCGAAGATTCCATCTTGGACGGAGTCAATTGCGCATCTACTGTTGCCATTGCATATAAAAAACTATAGCTTACAAGCAACAAAGTGCAGATAGGTCTCATAATCTTTATTATAAGAACCCCTCATTTTTTAACAAGATTATACTGATTTTAATTTTAAATTTAGGGAATAGGCACTAAACTACTAGTTATGCATAAATAAAATGACGTCGCCATCTTGCACTCGGTAGTCTTTTCCTTCTGAGCGCACTTTTCCGGCTTCTCTGGCTCCCACTCGCCCTTTGTAGCGAATCATTTCCTCAAAAGGAGTTACTTCCGCTCGTATAAAACCTTTCTGAATATCCGTGTGAATTTTCCCAGCTGCTTCTACAGCGATCGTTCCTTCTCGGATGGTCCATGCTCTTGTCTCTATTTCACCGGTGGTAAGATAAGTGATCAAACCAACCATATGAAAAGAAGCTTTGATTAAACGTTCGAGCCCTGATTCTTCCAATCCCGCACTGGACAAAAATTCTTTTCTTTCGGCTAAAGGGAGTTGACCAATTTCTTCTTCCAATTTAGCGCAAATAGGAATAACAGTATTTTCCTCCTTTGCTGCATATTCTCGAACGGCTTGTACATGAGAATTATTCATTTCTGGAAGATCGGTTTCTGCCACATTAGTTACATAAATCACTTTCTTTTGGGAAAGGAAAGAATAGGCTTGTAACGCCACTTTTTCTTCTTCATTCAATTCTAGAGAGCGAACAGGCAAATTGCGATTCAAATGAGCTTCTGCTTTCTTTAATGCTTGGATAGGTATCGCCAACTCTTTATGGCTTTTCAACTGTTTTTCTAAACGACTCAAGGCATTTTCTACCATTTGCAAATCGGCTAAACGAAGCTCCAAATTGATAATTTCAATGTCATGAATAGGATCGACTTTTCCTGAGACATGGATGATGTCGGAAGATTCAAAACAACGAACTACATGAAGAATAGCGTCAGTTTCTCGAATATTAGATAAAAATTGATTCCCAAGCCCTTCCCCAGTTGATGCCCCAGCCACAAGTCCAGCAATATCGACAAATCGCATTGTGGCATAGACAATTTTTTTACTATGAGAAAGAACAGATAGTTCATCGAGTCGAGGGTCATAGACAGGGACTATTCCTACATTGGGATCAATTGTGCAAAAAGGGTAGTTAGAGGCAATCGCATGGCATTCCCCTATTAAAGCATTAAAAAGGGTCGATTTACCCACATTCGGCAAACCGACAATTCCCACAGAAAGGCCCGATGACATAGCAGACTCCACAACCAATTTTTGTACAAAAATACTAGCAGAGAGGCTGTTTAATAGGAATGAAGAACAAAGATTTTGATCATTTCCTGGATTTCTTTGATTAGCCGATCAAGATGTATGACGAATTCTCATGCCCACTATCCATAGAACAATTTATTTAAAATAATCACTATATTTAAATTACCAATAAATAAAACTACTATACTTATATTTATTTTTTGATTAGAATTATAAATAATTTACAAAATCTTAATAAATAGGCTACTTCATTGACTATGTTGAAAATTTTTGCTATAATGATTACAGGAGAAAAGAATTCAAAAGTTGCGTGAATCGGCAACTTAAAAACTTATAATCTAGTATTATAAATTCTTTTTTAGAGAATTATGGCGGAAAAAACCGAAAAGGCAACCCCAAAAAAGCTAAGAGATGCCAAGAAAAAAGGGCAAATTGCAAAATCGCAGGATTTTCCCGGAGCATTGACATTTGTGGCCTCTAGCGTGATTGTACTCGTTTTGGCGCAAATGTTATATCGCCAATTGGGAGATTTTCTTGTCTCAGCATTTCGCGCCGTTTCCGATCCTGATCTTTCCCATTCTATTTTGAAATTCTTTTATGAGGCAATTGGTGTCATTTTTTTGGCAAGCATTCCAGTTCTTGGGACTGTCACTTTTGTGGGCATTTTGGTCTACTTCTTGAGCATCGGACCTGTCTTTGCTCCTGAAGTATTTAAATTTGACATCAAGAAATTTAATCCTGTTACAAATCTAAAAGCAAAATTTAAATTAAAAACGTTAGTAGAATTAATAAAGTCTGTTATAAAAATTTTCCTTGCTGGTTATATTATTTATCTCGTCATGGCTAAAAGTATCCCCGTACTGATTCATACTGTTTCCTTACCAATTAGCGGCGCTCTTCTCATTTTTAGTTCATTTTTATTAGAAGTCATAGTAAAAGTAGGTCTCTTGTTTCTTGTCATTGCTACCGCCGATTTCATTTACCAAAAAAAATCATTTGCAAAAGAAATGATGATGGAAAAATTTGAGGTAAAACAAGAATATAAAAATACCGAAGGTGACCCTCATATTAAAGGAAAAAGACGGCAAGTTGCACAAGAAATCGCCTATTCAGAAGGACCTATTGGAGGACTCCGGAAGGCACAAGCCCTTATAACTAATCCTACTCATTTGGCTATTGCGATTGGATATGAAGAAGATGTCGATGCAGCTCCTTATATTTTGGGAATGGGAAGTGATCATTTAGCTGCTCAAATGATCAAAATGGCCGAAAAGTACGAAGTGCCTGTACTTAGAAATGTTCCTCTCGCGAGAAAATTATGGGATGAGGGAGAATTATATGAATACGTCCCAGAAGAGACCTATGAGCCTCTTGCGGAAATCCTCCGTTGGATTTCCTTCCTAAAAGAAGGAATAGATGTTCCTAAGCCTTTTGAAGAATAAAGATTGCGACACCTTTGTGGAGTACCAGTAGTATGAATGTCATTCGAAAAGTTCTTGATGGAATTACCGCAAGACTTGGTGGCGACCGCTCTTTAGATTCGATTTCTCGTTCTAGCGATGTCGTCCTCGCTGTTTTGGTCATTGGAATCTTAGCCATGATCATTATCCCTATTAATCCTCATGTGATCGATTATCTCATCGTATTAAATTTGACGATTTCAACAGCATTGCTCATGGTCGCGCTTTATATACCCAGCGCAGTCCATCTATCGATTTTTCCCTCTTTATTATTGATCACTACGCTCTACAGATTAGCTTTAAATATCGCTTCTACACGGCAAATTCTTTTGAATGCAGACGCTGGAAAAATTATTTTCCAATTCGGAGATTATGTCGTAGGGGGAAATTTTGTAGTTGGCGCTGTAATTTTTTTAATCATTACGTTGGTGCAATTTTTAGTGATCACGAAAGGTGCCGAGCGGGTGGCAGAGGTTGCAGCTCGATTTACTCTTGATGCGATGCCAGGAAAGCAAATGAGCATTGATGCCGACATGCGTGCAGGTCTTCTCGACTCCAATCAAGCACGGGACAAGCGACTTGCCATCCAAAAAGAAAGCCAGTTGTATGGAGCCATGGATGGTGCGATGAAGTTCGTCAAAGGAGATGCGATCGCGGGAATCATTATCACCCTAATTAACGTCGTTGGTGGGTTGATTATTGGATCTACCATGAATGGAATGCCCGTATTAGATGCTGCCAAAACCTATTCTCTCCTATCCATTGGGGACGGGTTAATTTCACAAATCCCTGCTCTATTGATTTCAATTGCAGCAGGTATTGTGACAACTCGCGTATCTAGTGAAAAGTCAGAAAATTTAGGAAGTGAAATTTCTTCGCAAATACTGCGGCAACCGAAAGCTTTGATGATTACAGCTGCCTTCTTAATGGGGATGAGTTTAATCCCCGGATTTCCAAAACCCCCCTTCTTAATTTTAGCTGCAGCATTAGGATTAATTGGCTATGCATTATGGAATAGAAACCAACGGGTACTCACTGGAGGAACTACGATCGCGGGAGGCGGAACGATCCAATCAGCAGCGGAAGGCGCTACCGACGCTTCCATGCGCGGTCATAAAGTAATAGCCGGTGGAGGGGTAGAAAATTATGCATTAACACTCCCCGTTGTCTTAGAGGTAGGAAAAGGGTTGTCCACAGAAATACAGAAATCGATGAAAGGGGGAATCAGCTTTATCGATCAAATGATTCCTAAGATGCGTCAAGCTCTCTATGCGGATCTCGGAGTTCGGTTTCCTGGGGTTCACGTTCGGACCGAGTCCCCTCTACTCGAAAAAGATGAATATTCAATTCATCTTAATGAAGTTCCCATTATTAGAGGCAAGGTATTAGAAGGATTTTTACTTACAAATGAAGCAGAGGAAAATCTCAAAAGATACAATCTGGCTTACACCTCTTATAAAAATTCTCTTGGATTGCCATCGTTATGGGTAGAAGCAAAAAACAGGGAGCTGTTAGATAAAGCAGGCATCCGCTATTGGTCTCCCTTAGAGGTAATGGTATTGCACGTCTCTTACTTCTTTCGGCAATACGCGAATGAATTTGTAGGAATTCAAGAAGTAAAATCGATGCTAGAATTTGTGGAAAAATCATTCCCCGATTTGATCAAAGAAGTCACTCGACTCATTCCATTACAAAAAATGACAGATATTCTCAAACGGTTGATACAAGAGCAAATTTCGATCAAAGATTTACGAACAATTCTCGAAGCTCTTGGAGAATGGGCACAGACAGAAAAAGACACTGTATTACTTACAGAATATGTTCGCTCTTCGTTGAAAAGGTTCATTAGTTATAAGTATTCCCAAGGACAATCTATCTTATCAGTATATATTTTGGATCCAGAAATAGAAGACATGGTGCGAGGCGCTATTAAACAAACATCTGCTGGATCCTACTTAGCATTAGACCCCGATTCTGTACAATTGATCTTGCAAGCTGTCCGAAATACAGTATCTCCTCCCCCGCCAGGAGGACAGCCTCCCGTACTTTTGACAGCAATCGATGTGCGTCGTTTTGTTCGGAAATTGATTGAAATGGAATTCACCGACATTTCTGTTGTCTCTTATCAAGAAATTGTCCCTGAAATACGGATACAACCATTAGGTCGTATTCAAATTTCATAAGAGGTTTTTATGGATAATAAAGATGTAAATAAATTAGGAGAT
>JABDGJ010000009.1 GCA_013286075.1 Chlamydiota bacterium | reverse complement strand
GCTTATTTGCCCAACAAATCCCTCCCCATACTTCCCAATAAGGATGGATTCTTTTGGCTGCTTCCACCTGATAATCAAACCAACCATTGGAATAAATTTTTCTTAATTTTCGAGAAGAAAGATCATAAGAAGCAAAACGAACTTCTAATGTATAATCGGTTTCTACTTCACAGTCGGGAATGCAATAGGTAGAAAACAGGGATAAAGGAAAGAGAAATAAGTACAGAAATAACTTTTTTAATGAATGCATAAGATTCACACATTTTTTTTCAACGAGTGTAGCAAAAAATAGAATTAAAAAGGAAATATAACTAATGCAGCATTACAAAAAAAATGGAATTGAGTGGTTAGAATTTGATCTTTTAGCTGATATTCCAAAAGTCAAGCACGCCACTTTTTTAAGACATGGTGGGTCAAGCACAGGAAGTTTTTCGAGTTTAAATACAGGATGGCATGTGGGAGATTTTCCCTTTCATGTGGAGAAAAACATTGAGAGAATCAAACAACAACTATCTTCTGAAATTTCTTCTTGGAATGGATTTTGTTCCTCGCGAGCAAGTCACGGAAAAGAAATTTGCATTGTCACTGAAAAGACTCCACAAGATCTTGTCGATTTTGATAGTCTCATTACGATCACTCCTCGTCGCTCTCTCTTAATGAAACACGCTGATTGCCAAATTGCATTGTTCTACGATCCCGTGCACCACATTGCAGCAAATGTCCATGCAGGATGGAGAGGAAGTACTCTCAACATCTATCAGAAAACAATTGATGTAATGAAATACCAATTTGGAGCCCAACCATCTAATATTCTTGCTTGCATATCACCAAGCCTAGGACCACAACATGGAGAATTTGTCTATTATCAAAAAGAATTGCCTCAAGAATTTTGGAAGTTTCAGATTCGACCCCACTTTTTTGACTTTTGGTCCATTAGTGAGATGCAACTCCAAGAAGCAGGTATTTTACCTCATCACATTGAAATTGCCCGCTTATGTACCTATGCGGACCCTTCTCATTTTTTTTCTCATCGAAGAGATAAAATCACCGGACGCCACGCAACCTGTATTACTCTGCTGTAAAAGGGAGCGGTTTCTGTAAAGCAGCTTCAACTTTTATGTGACTCCCTTCTACTAGGTCAATATGAGAATCTCTGACAAAACCATTTTCAATCGAAATCAATTCTCCTCTTTTCAGGTAGTCAAAGGCTTTTGTTTCCGGTGTGGATGTTCGAAGGCCTATATTCTTCTTACCGTCGGTTCCGCAGAGATAGAATCTTTTTCCTGCATGCGTTTCTATAGGGGGACTGATCACCCGATATACTGGATAGTTTGGCACTGGAGGCCACTCTGTAGCGAGGTTACGAACAATCAAATAAGACATTTTTAATGAACTGAGATGGATATCAGTAGCTCTTTGGATTTCTTTGATCAAATACGTTTTCTCAAACTCTCGTTGTGCAAAACAAAGACTGTTGGCTTGTAGAGCAGGACACTCTCCTCTCCAAACACAAGGAGCTTGGATAGAGAAACCAGTCGCTACTAATTCATCACGCAAAGTAAGAAAATCATGATTCATTGGAGCCAAAGAATTTTCTACAAAGAGAATCATTCCTTGTGGAGTAAGGTATTCACTTAATTTTCTCACCCACTCTTTCTGCCGTTGGTTTTGTTCATTAGAGAATAATTCTCGCAAACAATGTCCCACGATAATCACATCAAATCTCCCTTCCACAGGCAAAGGAAATTGCAGTACATGATGTTGTCTGACCTGAATAGGAAAACCATATCTTCCACAAATCTCAGAAGCTAATAAAAGAGCTTCTTTATTTCGGTCGATTGCTACCACATCTCTTGCTCCATAACGGAGTGCTGCGAAAGAAAAAGGAGCAGGGCCACTCGCAATATCGAGAACTCTTGTTGGACGATAGGGAATTTCATTGATGAGTGACATTCCTTCTTGGTAGTGAAGCATCCAATAATAGAGGAGATACGCTCCCAATAGAGATCTTTCCTTGAAATAGTCTTGGGCAAATTCATTAGCCTGAAAGCAATCTTGCAATTCTTTCACACCCGCAACGACGCTTCGAAATTCTCGAGTTTGCAATACATCAGGAGGTCCGCTAAGCTTATGAAAACGGCGCCAAACTCCCATCAACAAGAGATGAATATTTTCTATATCTAATGGAGGTACTTTGTGTGATTTCATAAAACTACTTTTCAAAAATCAATTCCTTTTCTCGATTTGTCAAGGGACGCCATTGCCCTACAGGAAGATTTCCAAGCAATAAATTGCCCAATCGAATGCGGACCAATTCGTTTACAGGAAGTCCTGCTGCAGCAAGTAATAAACGGACTTCTCGTTTTTTCCCTTCTCCGATTACGATTTTCAAAGTTCCCTTCCGCACTTTCTCTACCCGAATTGGTTTGACAAAAGCCCCTTCAACTAAAGTACCTCGCGAAATGATCATGAGATGCTCGTGTGTGATTTCGTGATTTGTTTTGACCAGATATTCTTTTTGGATATTCGCCGAAGGGTGAATGACTCGATTAGCAAAGTGTCCATCGTTTGTTACAATAAGCAATCCACTCGTGTCTTTATCCAATCGTCCCACAGTGAATAGTCTTTGCTCTATTTCTGCAAAGAAGCTTAAGACAAGTCGAGTTTCCCGGTTCCCTTTTGACGAGCAAACAGTCCCTTTGGGCTTATGAAGAAGATAATATACTTTTTTTTCTTTTTCTCTGATGAGTTGATTTTTGACCTGAATTCGATCTCTAAGTGGATCAACCAAAGTTTGAGGAATTTTTATTATTTCGTCATTGAGTGTTACCAAACCGTTGAAAATCAACTCTTCACAAGCTCGACGAGAAGCAATTCCAGCAGATGCTAATACTTTGCTCAACCGTTGTTTAGTAGCCATTTTTTCTTTTAAAATATTGTTGTTTAAGGAATTGTAACAATTTTTACAATGAAATTGCAATCTTTTTCCTTTGAGGAACAAGAAGTATTCGTTATGATGATATATCAAAAGGATCAAAAAGAATGGCTACATTGATTTTGATGCGTCATGGGGAATCTCAATGGAATGCAGATAATCTTTTCACTGGTTGGGTAGACGTTCCACTCTCAACCTATGGAATAGAACAATCACTACGAGGTGGTGAACAGATTCAACACCAACCTATAGACATTATTTTTACATCTACCCTCTGTCGAGCGGAAATGACAGCTCTTTTAGCTATGAGTGTCCATCACTCAAAAAAAGTACCTGTTGTTCTCCATTCAGGGGAAGGAAAAATGGAAGATTGGGCAAAAATCTACAGCCAGACAACAAAAACAACGATAATTCCTTTGATTAGGGCTTGGGAACTGAATGAGAGAATGTATGGCCGTTTGCAAGGAGTAAATAAAAAAGAACTTATGGCCGAATATGGTGAAGAACAAGTGCACATTTGGCGCCGCAGTTTTGATGTCCCTCCTCCTGATGGAGAAAGCCTAGCCATGACAGCTGCAAGAACGATCCCTTTTTTTACGCAACGGATTCTTCCTCACTTACAACGAGAAGAGAACGTATTCGTCGTTGCACATGGGAATTCTCTTCGTTCGATTATCATGAATATCGAATCGCTATCGGCACAAGAAATTGTCCAATGTGAAGTTCCAACAGGAACTCCTCTTCTATATACCTATGAAAATCAAGTATTTACAAAAAAAATACGATGACTCTTATCTATTTAGATAATAACACGACTGCCCCTCCTTCACCAGAGGTGATTCGCGCAATGACTCCATTGCTTACAACGTATTGGGGCTCCCCTATGACCCCTCATCAAAAAGGAGAAGAACTTTACCCCTTTCTCTCCAAGTTCTATACAACGATTTACACTTGTCTAGGAGCCCAACCCAATGACCAACTCGTTATCACTTCATCGGGTGCAGAAGCCGTTACCCATGTGATTTCTTCAATCTATCGCGATGTCACGCTCGCTACTGGCAAGAATCAATTCATCACCTCACAGCTGGACGAAGCGGCCTCCATCATGACCATTACCCATCTAGAACCTTTCGGTTGCGTAGGCAAAATGGGAGAAACAATGAATGGGATCATTTCTATTGAAAAACTTGCTAATTCTCTATCACCAAGAACTGCTCTTGTATCACTTTCCTTAGCAAATGGTCTAACGGGGGTTGTACAACCAATTTCCGAAATCGCCACATTGTGCAAGGAACGGGGAATTCGACTTCATGTCGATATCACACACGCTTTTGGAAAACTCGATTGTCAGTTCGAAACTCTTGGTGTTGATTACTTGACGTTGCATGGAGAACAAATTCATGGCCCTAGGGGAGTGGGAATTCTTCTTGTGAAACAAGGGATTCAATGCTCACCGTTGATTTTTGGAAGTGCGGATCAAGGAGGAATGAGGGCAGGTTCTATTCCTATGGCAAACTTAGCAGGAATTGCTTGCGCGCTTGAAGAAGCCATCGAAAATCGGGATTTCCTATGCACCGAAACGGCTCGGTTGAGAAATCAATTGGAAAGGGGAATTCTCAAAGGCTTTCCCTCTGCATCCGTTTGCTTTAAAAAACAAGAAAGAGTACCTCACTGCACTACAATTTTTTTTCCAGGCATTGCAAACGAATCTTTATTATTTTCCTTACATCGCAAAGGAATCTGCGCAACAATTGGAGGAGGAAATTTTCAACAACTCGGAATTCTTCTCTCTTCAGCAGGAATTCAACAACCACTCGCTAACCAGGCAATTTCCTTTAGTCTTTCTCGCTATACAACAGAAGAGGAAATAGAAAGAGCTATTCCACTGATTGTCGAATCTGCAAAAACTCTTTCTTCACTTTCTTACCCCTCTTTTTCAATCGCATGAGCTATACCACTCTTACACAACCATTTCCTTGGTCCCGTTACAGTAAAAAACTCGTAGCGAAAATCGATCGACCTCGATCGGTCGGAGTTTTTCAACAAGAGCAATCGGATGAAAGAGGAATGCGTTTAGCTACAGGAAGAGAAGGGTCGGTGGAAGAAGGAAACGGAATTTGTCTCTACTGGCTAGTCGATCCAGAAGATGGAATCATCGTCGATGCCAAATTCCAAATGTATGGCCAATCGGCTCTCATTGGAGCCGCAGAAATTGCTTGTGAATTAGTCATTGGAAAAAATTATGACCAAGCGGGAAGAATCACTGCTCATGTTATCGATCAACAAACGCGAGATAAGCCAGATATTCCCTCTTTCCCAAAGGAAACCGCTCCTCATCTCAACCTTGTGTTAGAGGCAATTGACAAAGCGGCTAAGCAATGCATGGACATTCCATTATCAACAAATTATGTCGCACCCCCAACACCCGCGGATATTGGAGAAGTAGTAGAAGGGGGGTATCCTGGATGGGAAGAATTGGGAAAAGAACAAAAAATCGCCCTCATCGAAGAGGTCATCGCTCGCGATATTCGGCCGTATATAGAACTCGATGCAGGGGGCGTCGAAATTAAAGATCTTCTGAACAACGGAAAAGAACTTTTAATCGCTTACAAGGGTTCCTGTACTTCCTGCTTTTCAGCTACAGGAACAACCTTGTCTTACATTCAACATGTATTGCGAAGCAAAATTCACCCCCACCTCACCGTCATTCCCGATTTATAGACTTTCTGTATTTACCCAAAAAGCGAGGTTTTGATTGTTGTTCTTATCTTCTTATAGAGCTCACTTCGTTGTATACTGTTCCAAATTTCGGTTGATATAATGGTCTTGGTCTTCTTAATCTTTGCCCATGTATCGTCCCGATTTCTCTGGATAAAGTCATCACCTAAAATACATAAAGCCAATCCTGTTAGGATTTTTAAAAGTGCGTTCGAAGTAGGGGATAAAACTGTTGCCAAGATAGTCACAGTACCAAGTGTTACGAATGCTCCTCCCACTAAACGAAAAGAAGCATTTGTTCTTTTGTCAGCAGAATTTTGCTTATCTCCACACTGTTTCCAATCATCCACCCGTTGTTCATACCAATTGTATATATCCTTGCGAAACTCTATTAAATAAGACTGCATATAATTCCTCCTATAAAAATATATTCCCTATTATTTTATATATAATTAATTGTTTGTCAATTTTTAAAAAAAATATTATTAACCATAACGTCAAAATTTATTTTAAAAATTATTCAATAAATTCACCTGCATAAAAAATGTGTGTGGTGTGATCTGGAAGACGAATGGTTACAGCACCATTGGATTCCCATGATTGAAATTCTCCATCGATGCATTGTTGGCCTGTTTGGAAACGGATCTTTTGCCCTTTGGAGTGATAAGAACGGGAAACAAAGCTCGAAAAGAACGGAGAAAACCCATCGACAAAAAAAGTTTGTAGATAAGACAAAAATTTTTTTTGTAAAGATTGCAAGATATTCTCTATAGAAAAAATTTTACCACTGACTACAAAGAGAGAAGTGGCAGGCCGATTGATTACAGAAAGTTGAATCGCGGTCATATTGATATTGATACCAATCCCACATACAATTCCTTTCTTATTTTCCACAGTAATTACTTCAGTCAAAATTCCCCCCATTTTTTTTTCTTCGAGCATCAAATCATTAGGCCATTTGATTTTGCAAAAAAAGGAAAGTTCTTCCAGAATTTCTACTACTGCGAGTGCGAGCAACTGCGGAATTTGCCCGATAGATAAAGAAACCGATTCGTCCCAAAAACAAAAAGTGGCATAGAGATTAGTATCGGGAGGAGACTCCCACTTGCGCTGCAAACGGCCTCTTCCTCCTGTTTGAGAAGAAGCTGTAATTACAGTCAATCCATCGGCAGCCCATTCATTGGAATGCAGTTTCGCCCAAGTGTTAGTAGAATCGATTACAGGAAAATGAATGTGCTTGGCTATATGATTTTTTATTATTTTCATGGTATGATCCAAAAATGATATGGAATTCTCGTTATCTTAGTCGCATGGATATTAGAGTCTTACCTGTGATGGTAGGACTCATGTTCATTAGCCTTCTTGTAACTTCTTCCTATAGTGCTAATCCCCCTATTGATTTTTCTGCAGAAGAAGGGTTTTTTACCCCCATTGCTCAGACGCAAATGCAATGGTTTTTGATTGGAACCGCAATGTATTTCTTTTGTGCGGGATTAGATTATAACAAATTGCGAGAATGGGCTTGGGTTCTATACGCCTTCATGATTGTATCATTAATTGGAGTTTTTTTTACAGATTCCATTCAAAAAGTCCATCGATGGTATCGAATACCGATCCTTAATGTCAGTTTTCAACCTTCGGAATGTGCAAAATGTATTGTCGTCATCACTTTGAGTTGGTTTTTAGAGAGACGAAGAGCCGTGGCGCATACCTGGAGCACTGCTTTTTACGCGATGCTCATCGTAGGAATTCCATTTATTCTCATTCTCAAGCAACCCGACTTAGGAACTGCGCTCGTCCTATTTCCAATTACTTTGGTCATGTTTTATTTTGGCGATTTGCGCAGGAGCATTATCCGATGGATGACGATTGTAGGAGGAAGTGCGTTAGTGTTAGTGACTGTTCTATTTTTGGGAATTGTTCCTCATGAAAGCCTCCGACCCTACGCAACAAAAATTCTCAAGGAATACCAATTTGATCGATTAAATCCATCCACCCATCACCAAAAAGCAGCTGCAACAGCAATCGCCATTGGAGGCTTGACTGGATCGGGTTGGCGAAAAAGTGAATTTAGTGGAAGAGGGTGGTTGCCAGCACCTTATACCGATTCGGTCTTTCCCGCATTCGGAGAAGAATTTGGCTTCATTGGATTATTTATATTACTGGCGCTTTACTATGCCTTGCTTTATTTCAGCTTTCAGGTCACAGCTGTTGCCAAAGATCCTTTTGGTCGTTTGCTATCCGCAGGTGTTTCCGTTTATCTCGCCATGCATATTCTTGTGAATATTGGAATGATGTGCGGCTTCCTTCCCATTACTGGAGTTCCTTTGGTTTTAGTTACTTATGGAGGATCATCCGTTTTGTCAACCATGATCGCTCTCGGAATATTACAAAGTATCTACAGTCGACGATTCATGTTCTAGTCCCCCAATAGGATGCGCAAACATTAGACCTCTTATATAACCCCTCCTCGTGCCCGCGTACGAGCCCGTGCCCCTACCCGAAAAAACTAACTTTCTGATGTTATATTTTTAGTAAGGTCGGGAATTGCTTATACGTATTGTGTCCATGTTAATCAAAATGGCTCGTAGGTAAGTTCGGGCAGGGGCACGGGCACGCACGCGGGCACACGAGAAGAGGTTATGCAAGAGGTCTAATGACGTTGGGGTTCTAAGCGATTTTTTGGTCGTTTCTTTTGATGATAGGAGGTTTTTTTTCAGTCACGCTTTCTTTTTCGATGAGAATTTCGGCAATGCTTGGATCGGAAGGAACCTCAAACATAAGTTCCTTCATGAGATTCTCCAAGATGAGTCGCAAGGCTCTGGCACCTGTTCCGGCTGAAATAGCTTGCTGTGCAACAGCCTCTAGCGCATCTGAGGTAAATTGCAGTTTCACATCTTCCAATTCAAAGAGTCCAATAAATTGCTTAATGACCGCATTTTTGGGTTCTGACAAAATACTGATCAAATCGGGAAGGGTGAGCTCATTGCAATTGGCAATGCTATTAAACCTTCCAACAAATTCGGGAATCATCCCAAATTGCACGAGATCTTCTGGTTGTACTTTTGCAAGCAATTGACTTTTCTGGTTGGGGTCGATTACTTCTCGATGAGAGCTATCAAAACCAATAGTTCCTTTTCCTAATCTTTTTGCAATAATTTTCTCTAAGTTGACAAAAGCTCCTCCCACAATAAACAAAATATTTTCTGTATTTACCTTGATGTATTCTTGATTGGGATGTTTTCTTCCCCCTTTAGGTGGGACATTGGCAATCGTTCCTTCTACAATTTTTAAGAGTGCTTGCTGTACTCCTTCGCCAGAAACATCTCGAGTAATAGAAACATTGGCTGTGGTACGATTAATTTTGTCAATTTCATCGATGTAAATAATCCCTTGTTCTGCCTTTGCGACATCATAATCAGCAGCTTGGAGTAAGCGAAGAATGATGTTTTCTACATCTTCTCCAACATAACCAGCTTCTGTTAAAGTTGTTGCATCGGCTATAGTAAAGGGGACATCCAATATGGAAGCAAGAGTTTTTGCAATTAATGTTTTTCCAGAACCAGTAGGTCCAAATAACAATACATTTGATTTACTAAACTCAATGTGATGCGGATCCTTATTTTTAGAACGGATTCTTTTATAATGATTATAGACCGCTACGGAAATCGTTTTTTTCGCACTCTCCTGGCCAATAATATATTCATCGAGTTTTTGTTTGATTTCTTTAGGCTTGAGGATTTTAAAGTCATAGCTGGCAGGGGCCTTCTTATCTAAAATTCCCATACAAAGTCGTACACATTTGTCGCAAATGTAGACATTAGGGCCGGAAATCAATTTGTCTACCGCTTCTTCTGTTCTGCCACAAAACGAGCAACTTGCCAGATCTTTTGGTGTAGATTTTTTACTCATATGCAAAACAGGCTCTTATTTTTCCGTTTTTTTGGGGACAATCACTTCGTCAATTAAACCATATTCTTTCGCTTCTTGCGGACTCATGTAAAAATCTCTTTCCGAATCGCTTGCAATCTTTGAAATAGGTTGTCCTGTGCACTGAGACATGATGTGATTTAGTCGCTCTTTTAGATAGAGAATTTCATTTGCTTGTAACAAAACATCTGCCGCAGTTCCTCCCACGCCCCCATGAGGTTGGTGGGTCACGATTCTACTATTGGGTAGAGCAAAACGTTTCCCTTTTGTCCCTGCTGCCAATAAAAGGGCTCCTACCGAAGCTGCTTGTCCAATACAATACGTATTGATATTGCAGCCTATGTATTGGATAGTGTCAAAAATCGCAAGCCCAGCTGTAATATAACCACCGAGCGAATTAATATAGATGTGAATGTCTTTCTTTGGATCTTCCATTTTCAAAAATAACAATTGTGCTACGACAACATTTGCCATTTGATCATCGATTTCTCTTCCAAGAAAAATAATCCGATCTACCAACAGTCGAGAATAAATATCCATGGAGCGCTCACCCCGTCCTTTATCTTCAATTACATAGGGTGTAAGAGAAGCTCGAGGTCTTTGACTTCGATCATCGTATAGCATGATTGATCCTTCTTAAATTAAGTGGTTGACTGATCAACCAAGAAATCTTTAATTTTATTGTCCAACGCAATGTCGCGTAACTTTTTTCTTAAGTTAGCTTGGTCATCATCTTTTAGGTCAGATAAACTCAATGACCCTACCCCAGCTTGCATCAATCCTAGTTGGTGCAACATCTCTCTAGAAACATCTTCTTCTGTTACAGTAATGCCATATTCTTTTTCAATGGTTTTAAATAAGAAATCGGCATGAAGTTTTTGTAAGCTGTTTTTTTCAATGTACTCTACCCATTCGGGTTGATCAATTTCGTTTCCTTTTCCAGCTGCATGCAACTTTTCTTTGTAATCTTCCAGAAATACGGAGCGATAATGATCAATATAAGAACGGGGGAAGTCCATTGGGAATTTTTCCATAAGAAGGAGGAGAATTTGATCGACATGTCTCATCTTTGCTGTTTCATAGGTGCGATCGTTTAATTGCTTATACAGCTTTGTTTTCAATTCTTCAATGGTTGTCAGACCCACTTTTTTAGCGAGTTCGTCATCGATAGGAGGAAGAATGCCCTGATAAATACCTCCAATTTTTCCGTGAAAAGGAGTGGAAGGTACACTCGAATTGTTTGGATCGTTTTTCGTAATCCCTTTAATTAACTCACCCGTTGTTTTTCCTTGGATCACATCGATAAGCCATAACGGCATTACTTTCTCGTTTACTTGTATTCTCTTGTTTTCTGCAATAACTCGGGGTTCTTCTTCTTCGAGAGTCAAATCTAAGTCTATATAGTCGTTTTCCAGTACTCCCCTATCATTGACTTCCTCAAATGTCATAAAGCGATGTAAAAAATCATGGAATGCGTATTCTCGTTCTTCTTCTGTAATGACTGGTGGAGTAAATGGAGGAATGTGCATTTCTTTGAAATCTATTGTAGGGAGAACAGGGCGTTGTTCAAATTCTAAAATAAAATGAGCTCCTTTTTCTCTACTGCATTCCTTGACAATCGGCCGTTCCCGAATTCCTTGTCGTAGCGGATAGATTCCTGTTAGGTCTAAAGCTTCGTTTATTCCCACTTCCAGTACGACTTGGACAAATTCTGATTGGATGGAAGAAGCATACTTATCCAAAAGGAGTGCATTAGGTGCTCGTCCTTTGCGAAATCCAGGTATAGAGATTTCTTTTTTAATCTTTTGCACGGCCTTCGTATAAGCCGCAGCTGTCCCTTCTGGTTGCACCCAAATTTCCAATTTCACTTGACAATGGGGTAATTTGGTTACTTGCACTGTAACAATTTCGCTATTTTTTGTTTCAATAGCAATGTCATCGGGGTTTGTCGTCATATATTTTGGCATTCTTGGTTATATAGCGGGTGATGAGGTTCGAACTCACGACCCTCACGTTGGCAACGTGATGCTCTACCGCTGAGCTACACCCGCATGTTCAATTCTAAAAACTCAGGTTAATAACTATAGAAGATATAGAATTTTTTCAGCAAGGGCAAACATCCGTTTTCAATGAGAGTTTTGTTTTAATTGAGTTATTCTTTTGAAAAAGGTAAAAGGGAAATACAATTTGTTGGAGAAATTTTTTGAAAAATTCACCCCTTCAGTTTCGAGAAGAATGATGCTAAACTTTCGGAAGCTTAAACACGAATTTTCCCCCGCCATCCTAAAAGAAGGAAAGGTTTTATACGACAGCCAGATGGTTGTTTTCATCAAAATTATCGATTTAAAATCAAATATCATTCGGTTTGGATGCCGAGTAAAAGGCACTTACGATCATTGTTATGAATCGGAAATTGAAGTGGATCGGCAAGAATCTATTGTGACTGATTCAGATTGTGATTGTACATATAAGTATGATTGCCAGCATTTGGCAGCCGTTCTCTATTTTTTAGAATCCCACTACAACGAACTCCTTGTGGCGTATTCGAAAGAAACGGATATTGAAAAAGTGGTAAGTAGAACCGACCAAGAAAAAGAGCATTTGCGAAAAACCCTTATGGAAGCAGAAACAAAAGAACATGCTCGCCAAGATAAAAAATTCCAAAAAGAGTTGTTAGAAGAATATATCTATGCTTCAGAGGTACTCGGGCAATCTCCTTTTTTCCTGCCGGAAGAAGATGTCGTGCAAGATAAAGCTGAACTCGCTCTCCTATACAATTTTATCCAACCCAAGGGGGAAGAAACGCAAGTTGAAATCCAATTAGCCCTTCGCCTTCCCTCTAGATCAAAATCACTTCATATTTCTCAAATAAACCTTTTTATAGAAGCAATACGGTATAACGAAGCAGTCTATATTGGAAATAAAAGGTACTATTTTTCTTTACAGTCATTTGATGAAGCAAGTGCCGCTATTCTAAAATTGGTGATTGATTCTGTCCGATTTCCAGAAATAAAAAATGAAAAACAACAAAGAATGGCGTGGCTTGATTTAGAATCTTTTGGAGCTATTTTAGCAACCTCCTACGAAATAACACAATCTCAAGTATCAGGCATTTTTCCTATTCATGGAAAGAATAATGACTTGTGTCAGTTGCCGTGCCTATACCACGGAACGATCGAGGAGCCATTACATACCTCAATGATGCCTGTTACACTTTGTTTTGAATTGGATTATCTCGAAGTTCCAACCCCAAAAATACTTTTAAAGCCACAAATTGCAGTGAAGAATAAAGTCATCCAAACGGAGGAAGCCATCGTATTCGAATCTTCCAAACCGGGGATTATTTTTGAAAATATCTACCACCCTTTTCACTCTTCTATCAAAAGAAAGCATTTGCGCTCCTTGCCAACCATTCGAAATATGACAATTCCACAACCTTTATTTGGAACTTTCGCAGAAAATTCTTTATCTGAACTGAGTCGATTTGCAGAAATTTCTAATAAAGAAATTATTGAACGATTTACCACTCTTCCCTTTGTGGAACAGGTCAAAGCCGAATGCGATATTCATTATCTCAATGGCGAACTAGAAGCATCGCTCAATTTTGTGTATGGAAAAATAAAAGTTCCCGCAGCCTCTTCTCAATTGAATGCCAAACAAATCACAAGTTTTGTTACAGAAGAAGGAATTCTTGCAAGAAATTTGACGGAAGAACAACAAATCATCGACATTCTTTTTTCAGACTTTATCTATAACCCTTCTCAGGGAACATACTCAGCCAAAAATGAGAAAAAAATTGTCGAATTTATGACAGAAGTCATTCCGGCACATCAAGATCAGGTCAAATTTAACTGTCCAGAAAATTTACTCGATCAATTTATCTATGACAACTCTACTTTTACCTTGCGTTTGCGAGAGACTGAAAGAATAGATCTATACGAAGTCGAAATACAGGTAAATGGGTACTTACAGGGATTGACCATCGATCTTTTATGGGACTGCTTGAGTTCAAAACGAGCTTTTGTAGAGCTTTCTACAAAAGGAGCTCGAAAAAAAGTGAAAGGAGAATCGCATCGAAATCCTCACAAGGTACTTGTCCTTGATCTAGAAAAATTAGCTCCCGTCGTACAAATTTTAGATGAATTAGGAATCAATCGTCTAGACAATCATATAGAACGACGTCCTTTATGGAGTCTTGCAAGTCTGAATATAGAGCAATACAAAGGATTGCCCATTGAATTTTCGATTACTCCGAAATTGCAAGAAATCCAGCTCCAAATGCTTGGAAAAATTCCTTATGAATCTTTCGAAATACCGACAAGCATCCAAGCCTCCTTGAGAAACTACCAAGTAGATGGAATTCGATGGCTAGATCGCCTTCGTTGCATGCATTTAAATGGCATTTTAGCCGATGAGATGGGGCTTGGAAAAACATTGCAAGCAATCACGACTTTAACGCAATTCAGAAATACAGGACAAAAGTTCCATTCAATCGTCGTATGCCCCACTTCTTTAGTATATAACTGGAAAGAAGAATTTAATAAGTTCAACCCAGAATTTAAAGTGTTGCCAGTCGATGGCAATCCAACGCAGAGGAAAAAACTATTAGATGAGATCGATCAATATGATGTGATCATTACTTCTTATACTTTATTGCAAAAAGATATTGAATTTTATAAGACAATCGCATTTGGCTATGCGATCTTAGACGAAGCACAGCACATCAAAAATCGAACCACTCGAAATGCCCAATCAGTGAAAATGATCCAAGCTGCTCATCGACTGATTCTCACTGGGACACCTATTGAAAATTCCCTTGACGAATTGTGGAGTTTATTTGACTTCTTAATGCCTGGTCTCCTCAGTTCTTATGACCGCTTTGTGGAAAAATATATTCGACAATCCAATACCACCCCAGTAGGAAAGAATCTGGACAACCTAAGACAAAAACTGGCTCCTTTTATTCTTCGCAGAATGAAACAAGATGTTTTATCTGATTTGCCTCCCTTATCAGAAATTGTGTATCACTGTCATCTATCCGAAGTCCAACAACAACTGTACCGCTCGTACGCCGCTTCTGCTCGAGAAGAATTGTCTCAGCTTGTAAAAAAAGAGGGATTTGACCGCGTGCAAATTCATGTATTGGCCACTCTCACTCGTCTCAAACAAATTTGTTGTCATCCAGCAATATTTGCCAAGGACCGGGCAGAAACAGGAGACTCTTCAAAGTACGATATGCTTCTCGAATTATTACAGACACTGATTGAGGGAAAACATAAAACGGTTATCTTTAGTCAATATACCCGGATGTTGAGCATCATGCGAGAAGACCTTCAAAGACAAGGGATTCGATTTGAATACTTAGATGGATCCAGTAAAAATCGCTTGAGTATAGTAAAAAAATTTAATGAAGACCAAAATATTCCTATTTTTTTAGTTTCTTTAAAAGCAGGAGGTTCTGGACTTAATTTAGTCGGAGCTGATACAGTTGTCCTCTACGATATGTGGTGGAATCCTGCGATAGAAGATCAAGCCGTCCGCCGAGCCCACCGGTATGGGCAAAAAAAATCAGTTTCTTCTTATAAACTTGTCACCCTGAACACCATTGAGGAAAAAATCTTAGAGCTACATAAAAGAAAACGGACATTGGTCAAAGAAGTCGTCAGTAATGATGAAGACATGATGAAAAAATTGACTTGGGAAGAGGTGTTAGAACTACTCCAAACTTAAAAAAAAATGACAAACAAACAACAAAGCGGGCCTGGCGCTCGATTCAATCGCTATTATTCTGCAGCATTGGGAAAACTCAACCGCTTTCGTGGAGTATTCGCTCCCCATATTGGAATAGATCTTGGTACTGCCAATACACTTGTCTATGTCAAAGGAAAAGGAATTGTATTATCGGAACCGTCGGTTGTTGCAGTTGATTCCTCGACAAATGAAGTATTAGCTGTCGGTCATCCAGCTAAAGCAATGCTTGGAAAAACGCCTCGCAAAATCCATGCCGTCAGGCCTATGAAGGATGGTGTGATTGCTGATTTTGAAATCGTTGAGGGAATGCTTAAGGCCCTTATTAGACGAGTCACTCCCTCTAGAAGTATGTTTAGACCTAAGATTTTGATTGCCGTCCCTTCTGGAATCACAGGGGTGGAGAAAAGAGCTGTGGAAGATTCTGCTCTTCACGCAGGGGCGCAAGAAGTATTTCTCATTGAAGAACCAATGGCGGCAGCTATCGGGGTGAATCTTCCGGTGCATGAAGCATGCGCTAGCATGATTATTGATATTGGCGGTGGAACGACAGAAATCGCAATCTTGTCTCTAGGTGGAATTGTCGAGTCTCGCTCTTTGCGGATTGCCGGTGATGAATTTGATGAGTGCATCATCAATTATATGCGACGAACCTACAATTTGATGATTGGCCCAAGAACGGCAGAAGAAATTAAGATTAACATTGGTTCAGCTTATCCTCTGGGGAACGAGCTGGAAATGGAAGTGCGTGGTCGAGATCAGGTGGCAGGACTTCCGGTAACGAGAAGTATCAATTCGGTAGAAATTCGAGATTGCTTAGGAGATACCCTGCGCGCAGTGATTGATGCAACAAAATCCACCCTAGAGAAATGTCCTCCAGAATTAGCCGCGGATTTAGTGGAAAGAGGAATGGTTCTTGCTGGTGGAGGGGCCTTGATTAAGGGATTAGATAAGGCTCTTATTAAAGAAACAGGGCTACCTGTCATTATAGCTCCCAATCCTTTATTGGCTGTGTGTTTGGGAACAGGTAAGGCATTGGAATATTTAGATAAATTCAAAAAAAGAAAAGCTCTTTGAACTTTGCGTTTCTCATATGAAGCATACGTTATTATCGCAATGGATTTCAGAGATGGCTGCTCTCTGCGAACCCAATTCCATCCATTATTGTGACGGCTCTTTAGAAGAATATCATCATCTTTGTCAGCAGATGATTTCACAAGGGACGTTTATTCCTCTTAACAACAAATTGAGACCAGATAGCTATCTCTGTCGATCAGATCCTCACGATGTTGCTCGAGTGGAACATCGAACTTTTATTTGCAGTCAAAAACAAGAGGATGCAGGTCCTACAAATCATTGGATTGATCCGGAGGAAATGAGAGCTAAGCTCAAGCTGTTATTTCAAGGGTGTATGCGTGGAAGAACACTATATGTCATTCCCTTTTCCATGGGTCCGCTTGGCTCTCCTTTATCAGCGTTAGGAGTTGAACTTACAGATTCCCCTTATGTAGTTTGCAGTATGCGAATCATGACAAGAATGGGCAATCCAGTATGGGAACTCTTACAAACACATGATTTTGTTCCTTGTATACATTCGGTGGGAATGCCCTTAAGCAAAGAAATACAAGATGTCCCGTGGCCTTGCAATGACGAAAAGTACATTGTTCATTTCCCTGAAAGTCGCGAAATTTGGTCTTATGGAAGTGGCTATGGAGGAAACGCCTTATTGGGGAAAAAATGTTATTCTCTCCGCATTGCTTCTGTCATGGGAAGAGAGGAAGGGTGGCTTGCGGAACATATGCTCATTATGGGAGTGACAAATCCATCTGGTGAAAAAAAATATTTTGCTGCTGCTTTTCCAAGCTCCTGTGGAAAAACGAATCTTGCAATGATGACTCCTTCAATTCCTGGATGGAAAGTGGAAACAGTTGGCGATGATATTGCATGGATGCGGTTTGGAAAAGATGGACGTCTCTATGCCATTAACCCAGAAGCTGGTTTTTTTGGAGTGGCCCCAGGCACTTCTACAACATCTAATCCGAACGCAATGCTCTCGCTCAAAAAGAACGCCATTTTTACCAACGTAGCCTTAACCGATCAACAAGATGTTTGGTGGGAAGGAATGACAAAAACCCCTCCCTCTCACGCCATTGATTGGTTGGGAAAAGCATGGACTCCTGAATCTCACGAAAAATCTTCTCATCCCAACTCTCGCTTTACAGTATCTGCACAGCAATGCCCTTCTATTGATTCTGATTGGGAAAATCCCCAAGGAGTTCCTATCTCCGCAATCATTTTTGGGGCAAGACGATCCACAACGATCCCTTTGGTCTGTGAATCTTTCAATTGGCAGCACGGTGTTTTTTTTGGAGCCTCCATGTGCTCTGAATCGACTGCCGCGGCAGAAGGAAAGCCGGGAGAATTGCGACATGACCCTTTTGCTATGCTTCCATTTTGTGGCTACAATATGGGAGATTATTTTACACACTGGCTGGCAATGGGAAAGGAAAAACAAGAGAGTCTATTGCCGAGAATCTATGCTGTAAATTGGTTCAAAAAAAATAGCAAAGGTGACTATCTATGGCCAGGATTCGGTGAAAATAGCCGAGTATTGCAATGGATCTTTGAACGGGTTTCTGGAAAAGGAGACGGACAAAAAACCCCTATTGGATATGTTCCAACTCCAAATGGACTGAATATAGATGGTCTCACCGTAACCCCACAAGAAATGAGCAATTTACTAGAAGTCAATCGAGAAGTATGGCTACAAGAACAGAAGGAAATGAAAAACTATTTTACCTTATTTGGCAATCGATTTCCTCCTGAATTAGCAGAAGAATTGACAGCATTGGAAGCAAGGTTACATGAGCTCTGATCCCAGTGTCTTTACAAAAAAAATTCATCGCCTTAGCATTGCTCTTCTTGCAAGCGGGATATTAAATATTTCCGTCTTGACTTTACTTCTGCATTGGGCTTTGAGAGAACACCCCCCCACTCCTTATTGTGAAGGAAAACCTGCCACCCTTGAGCAACAGCAAATCCCTTTGGCAGATCAGCGAGGATGCGCAGAAGTACTTCATCAATTGATGGGACTTTCTTTCTCACAACTCATCCAATCTTTGTCTCACACACAACTCATTGAAAATGGATATGCCGAAAGAGATTTGGCTCTCGCTTGTCTTGTGGCATTTCACCATTTTGATATAGAACGTGCTTTGCCAAAAAACATACAACCGCAACAAAAACGTTATCTGGCTTGGAAGGGAAAAAATCAAACAACGCCCAGCACTCTTATCGTCTACCCAGATCTTTCAGAAAAGCAGTATGAATTATTAAATCAATTTGCAAAGACAGAGCATTGGCCATTGACCTCGGAAGGTCTTTTTATCGCTCTTCTAGAAAATAAAAAGAATGACCAACAAGACAAAAACCTTGAAGATACTTTCCTACTTACACCAGAATTTTGGTCAATCGAGCTCCTTTTTAATCATCCAGAACATCGAATAGACAAACAAGACATCTTAGATCTTCTCCTTGAAGGGACATGGTCAATGATTAAGCAATTCCACGATCAACAAAAACGGTCCTTAGATACTTCAATTGCTCGTCGTCAAAAATTTCTTCTCGATTATGTAAAAAAAGGAGGAAGAAAAGGAGCTACTTTGTTGTTAAATACAGAATGGGACTTTATCGTAAAAAAATTGGATGATGAACAAGTGATAGCGATTTTGCATACGATGCCTGAATCTCCTCAAAGTAATCGCTTTGCAAAAGAAATGTTAGCAAGTCCTCGAGGCACTGAAGTATGGCAAAAAGCTTCTCAATGGCTATTTAGGCAAGCGGGAGAATTTTCTCCTAAAGAATGGAATTATGAATTTGTATTGGCCAAATTCCTCCCAGAAAAGCCAAAGATAGAGCTCATCCCTAAACCAATCCCTCCACAAGCAAAAGCCAAAAAAGTAGAACTTCCTCTTCCAAAAAAAGGAACGTCTTCTTCTTTCGCTTTTCAAAAAAGTAAACAGATAGAGAAAAAACCAACTGAAAAATATGTAGTCCAACAGGGGGATTCCTTATGGAAAATCGCCTCCCTCTATGCCATCAAAGTCGATGATTTGAAAAATATAAATGGTCTCCGCTCAGATTCTTTACATCCAGGGATGATTCTCAAGATCCCTAAGAAAAAGACGTAAAAAACAAGGTCCTTTTCTGGTGTCGTTGTCACCCTTGGTGTCTTTTTATATTGCATAGTTCGAAAAAGCTCATTATAACAAAAGTATAAACAGAGGAGAAAGAGAAGGAGAAAAATGAACGCCAATGATCCTAATGAAAAAAAAGACTCCATAAAAAAGGGAGCAAATCGAATGGGGGATTCTGCAAAAACAAATGGGGAATCAAACGGCAAACACACCTATTCCAGCGACCCTTCTGATTATTCGTATGGAAATAAAGTATCTCCTAATGAGCCTTCTCCTAGTAATAATAGTCAATCGAATAGGAAGGAAAACATGAAAACAGATCGAGATTTTCGGGAATCAAATCGGACGGATGATTTCTATCACTATGTCAAATCAAATAAGCAACAAACCATTACGTACATTCTCTTAGCTCTTGGGTTGCTTTCCCTATTGATTTTTGATCCTCTATTTGGAGGACTCGTAATAGGAATGGTTGCCGGTTATTATTTTGCTTCGGAAATTGTCCATTACTTTCGAAATTTCAACCAAATTTTCTCAGGAAATAATCGGATTCGATCTGTCGTATTGGGTGCTCTTCTATTGGGATTCTTTATCGCAGCACCAGGCATTTTCATTGGAGCTGCCATCGTCGCCCTATTCAGGCATGTTGTCCAAGGACCTAATCGCCCTTAAGCCCCAATCTTAAAGGCTCTACCAGAGAAAGGGATAAAACGTTGTGGCGGTGGAGTGGGCCTTAGGCTGTGTATCGCATTTTTAAAAAATAAGAAGGCTTCTTTCTGTATCCTACAGAGAATCGCCCTACCTGCTCCCAAGATGCCTAATTGTCTGAAGCGATATCTAATAAACATTGGCCAACTCATTCCATCAACGCACTTATTCCAAATGGAATTGACTAGTACAGAGATTGCTCTAAGTCGACAAGCAACTATATAGGATGGAAGCCCTGTTTCTTCCTGAAAAGAATATATATTTTCGGCGATCTGTTTTTCTGTTTGAAGGGGGTGTAATCTCTTTGCTTCCAGGATAGCAACATGTATGCCGCGTAGCTGTCTCCTATACTGCCTAGTAAATGGGCTTAGCATGTTTTGTATCGTGGATAAATCCGAAAATATGTCCATTTTGGCCAAACTATCATAATTTTCAATCCTTGATTCAACTTCTGCAAGAGAATTGCGCAGAGACGTTAACTCTCTGCTAAGAGGTCCAAAAAAAATTCCCATATTTTCTCTATTTATTAATTAGTGTTATTACCTACTTTACTAGTATATACTTTTTATTATGAAAAAACAATCTAAAAATTAATTACGCTGAAAAACAAAAAATTTATCTTAATTATATACGTAATGCCTTAATCTTTTCTTAATAATATAATTTTTTAGAAGACGAAACCGAGAAGATCAAAATCCGGTAGGAGGGTAGATGGTGAGAATAATTTACATGGATTGGACCTTAGGCAAAAAACTATTAACGCAGAGGCGCGGCGTCGGGGAGACGCGGAGAGAGGATTATAGTTTTTCTCTGCGTTTCTCCGTCTCCTGCGCCTCTGCGTTTCAATCATGCTCTTTTGTGAGGATTCACACTCATCTACCATCTTACTCAAAATCCTTTACTATCTATTGTTCTTGATTGCTATTGATTTTGATTCTCTATTTGGAGGATTAGTAGTTCCTTAAAGCTGGATCATTTAACCTGCCGGCCTTCACCGGAGAAAGGGATAACACGTTGTGCAGAGTGATGAGTAATCCGACTCATTATATACGCTTCTGGACAGATTATCTCTAACAAAGACCGTGATCGCCTTTCCGACTCGATAGATAATTGATTGGATCGGTTTTCTGCAAACGAATAACCCTCTCCAGAAAATGGTCGCCAAAAAGATCTTGGTCTTTCCGGAGCTATATCACCTCTAAAGAATACAAGAACTTCTCTCTGTATTCTACGAAGTATCGCCAAACTTCCCCCCGAGAAGCCTAATGTGCGGAATCGACATATAATAAAAAAGATCCAACTTGATCGGTCTACGATCTTATCGAAAATAGAGCGCGTTAACACACGTATTTCTATAATCCGACAAGCAATAATTGGAGTAGTATCACCACCTTGTTCAATAGAATGGTATAGGTCCGCAGTAATCACTTCTTCTGGTAGGTGAGAATTATTTCTCTTTAGATTTTGAATAGTGTTATGTACGGCTCCTATCTGATTCCCATATGTATGAGTCAACCGACTTACTTCATCACGTATTTTAGTAAGAAAAATGTGAAGTATTATGATTCGGGTATCGCTATCACAATTCTCAATGTTTGACTCAATTATCCCAAGAGAATCGCGTATCGAAGATAAGTTGTCTACAAGCCCATTGTTTATAGAATTGATTTGCATAATTTTCTCTAGTTATGAAGTAATAGTACTATATATGCTTTCTTATTACAAAGAATATAAAAAGTGATTTTTTTTGATAAAAAAAATTATTTTAATATATCGTTAGCGTAGCGTCTTAACCCTTCCTTAATGATGTCGACCATTTCGATTTTAGAAGGACAGACGAAACTGGGAAGGGCAAAATCTTCGCTATCTACTTCGAGAAGGCCGAGTTCCACGGCAAGATCGTAATCTTCTGCCATGACTGCCCTGACTAGGGGCATAGTAGGAATGTGAAGAGGAACTACATCATCGTACAATGTGCTATCGATGAAGGCTCTATGTTCCCCATGTTGATTGGTTGTGAAGAAATATTTTTTCTTTGGATTTGGAAACAAACCAGACAAGTAAGCTCCGCTAAATGTGTATTTATTAGCTCCAGCTCGAAAAAAATGGAGAAATTCTCTTTTGGTATTTTCAGGAATCGCACAAACAACTGTATCATCAAATCCAAGGAAATTTTCTCCCTGCACCTCATGTCCCATGAGAGGATCTCCTGAAATCAACTGTACCGGTTCTTGTTTGATTCTTCCCGCTGTTAAAGCAGAAATGGGGTACCCTTCTCTGGCTATGAAGAATCCCGTTTTCCCTTCGATGATACCGGGACCTCCAATTCCAATGACGCGGGATACAAAGTAGGTTCCATGCTGCAAAAAAAACCCGATAGAAATGACATCATGGACGGTGAGTGTCCAAATGACATCTTCTGGAGAAGTAATGGGATCGATTCGTTCAATATGAAGGGAGACATTTCCTATTGGATGAGGGCCTTGAGCCGTGTGCTTTTCTCCTTTTGCTTCAGTGAAAGATTGGCATTCCGTTCCTTCTCTATATACGAGATGAACAGTACCCTCTGTGAGTTTTGCGAGTGCTTCCATACCTAATTCAAATTCTTTTTCATACCCAACTACTTGCAATTCGGGAGGAGGAGTAAAAGGAGCCGATTCAATCGCTTTCACAAATATGCTTCTTGGCTGCACATGAGGATTTGCAAGCACATTGAAAGGACGCTGTCGAATATGGGCGAATAATCCACCGAGCAAAAGACGCTCTACCAACTCCTGTCGAGACATGGATTGTAAAGGGGGAATGGTGTGTTGTTCTTTCTCTTCTTCTTGTGCCACCTCAATGACAATGGCGAGTAATCTCCTTTTGATTCCTCTTCGTATCTCTCTGATGATACCTCCCGCTGGTGAAACAAAAAAGCGGCCGGGACACTCTTTATCCTCAACAAGAGGCTGGCCTATCTTTACAGGTTCATCCAATCGAACAAGAACTTTGAATTTCAATTCATCAAATAAAGAGAGATCAAGTCCTATATGAAAACGGTGAGAGGGTCTTTGGAAAGGTTTTGGAATTCCAGAAGGAGCTCCAGTAATTGGAATATCCAACCCTTTTGTTATTTTGATGTTTGTCATACTATAAAACTACAGAATGACCTTTTTTAGTGAAACTCCTTTCTTTTTAAGCCGTTCTTGGTTAATTTATAGCTCTTCTGTAACTGCTATGTATTCCTAGAGACTTGTTTCGATTTTCCCTTATTTTTGTTTTCTTTCTTTTTTATCTGACGAGTATTCTCTATGCAGAAGAGCTCGAAAAATCAGAGTCCAGTATATTGCACGATTTACTGATCGTAAATTATTGGAATAAAAAACTTAACGAACGCTTTCCCGTTACATATAATCACTTGCTGCAAGGCGGATATTTTAGCATGCCTTCTGCCAGAATGGGACAGGAAGGAGAAGTCTCTTTTGGATACGGGTATGTTCCTCCTTACATTCTGTACAACGCTCGATTCCAATTGACCGATTTCTTAGAAATTTCTGGCAACTATAGAATTTTTAAGGGAATAGCAGATCCTATATTGACTTGTCATGGCTTTGGCGACTTTTCCGATAAAGGAGCTAACCTTAAAATCTCTTTATTTAATGCGGAAATAAGTCGTTATGAATTGCCTGGAGTGGCCATTGGTCTGGAAGATTTCATTGGTACAAAAGCATTCCATGCCTATTATCTTGTCCTGACACAAGTTTTTCTCAAGCAGAATCTGGAAATTTCGTTTGGATATGGGGCCAATAGAATTCGGAAATGGTTTGGAGGTATGGTATGGATGCCATTTCGCCACTCTCCCTGGTCTTATTTAGATCCACTCTCTATCGTATTTGAATATGATGCAATTCCTTACAAAGATGAAACCATCGAAAGGCATCCTGAAGGAAGAGCGAAATATACTCCTTGGCAATTTGGTTTAAAATATCGATTATGGGATTCCATCGATCTTTCCGCAGCCTATATTCGAGGAGATCGCTTTGCTTGCACCATTTCCACTTTTTATAACTTTGGGACTTCTAAAGGACTTCTTCCCAAAATTCACGATGTCTTACCTTATCGAGCACCAGTCAATGTGGAACCTATAGGAAAAATGCGGCCCCCTGATGCTGTCGTGCAAGAATTCATTTTTACTTTTCGAGAACAAGGGTTTGATGTGTCAGAAGTATGGCTTACCGATGAAGGGGATCGAACCACCTTACGCCTTCGAATCACCAATTTGGTCTATCGAGAAGAAAAAAATATGCGAGACCGAATCAACGCCATTGTGAGTTCATTGGTACCAGATAACGTGGATGATATTATCGTTACCATTGACGCCTTAACCATTCCGATACAAGAGTTGCGTTACGAAGCAGCCTATCTTCGGCTGTACCGCTTTGACGATATTGGAAAATATGAACTACAAATCTTAACTCCATGGAAAGAAGCCTCTTCACCCGGCGTATATAATTCTGCTCTCCTATTTAAAAAACAGTTGGAATGGTGCAATCTCGAATTATTACCTAAAACTAATACTTTATTTGGAAGCGCAAGTGGCAAGTTTAAGTGTGCTCTTGGCCTCTCGTTGAATATCAACGGTTTTTTACAGAATACCATCTATTATTCCATTAGTTTAGGGTATTATTTTTTTTCCTATCTCAAAAAAGTGCACGATGTAGACCAATTAAACCCCTCACAAATCATTAACGTTCGAAGTGATATTACCAATTATTATAAACAACGGGGCGTTACCGTTGATGAAGCCTATCTAGAAACAGTACAGAACTGGGGGAAAGGGTTCTACAGCCGCCTAGCCATTGGATTATTCGAAAGAGAATACGGAGGAGTCGCCAATGAATGGTTGTATTTCCCCGTACAATCTTCTTGGGCAATTGGAGTGGATTTTGCATTATTAAAAAAAAGAACTCCGCACGGAGTCGATTTTACCAGCAAAATTCGGCAATTGCATGGATTTACTCCTCACTATAAAAAATTTGTTGGTTTTCAGTACTTCTTAAATCTCTATTATGACTGGAAGGACACAGGATTGAATTGCAAAATGAGCATTGGTAAATTTCTTGCCAATGATGTGGGGGTGCGAACCGAGCTTGCTCGTTATTTCCCAAGCGGTTTACAACTCGGAATTTGGTATACCTACACGAATGCACACGACGTCATCAACAATGAAGTCTATCACGATAAAGGAATTTTCTTTTCCGTTCCTCTCGATATTTTTTATACCAAAACCAGCCGATCTCGATGGGGATATGGAATGTCTGCTTGGCTCCGAGACGTCGGGGTCACTGCCGCCACCGGAGGCAATTTGTATGAACTCATCAATCAAGAGAGGCAATGAACCTATCCCATTAAAGGAATCTGTTCTAAAACTGCCGCGCCAGGAATTATAAAACTATTTACCTATCAAGTTTTTCGGTCCATACTCTTACCAATACTTGAATTCAGAGACACTGCTGTTCTTTTCGTTTTCTCTGTGCCTCTGCGGACTCTGTGGTTATTAAAATTTACCACAGAGCACACAGAGGCACAGAGAAAACGAAAAGAACCAACTTCCGCAACGCTTCTAAGGACACCAAAGATACTAAAATTTTTTAACTAATTGATGATAATAATGGTTTATGATATAGTTTACCTTATATTTTAATTTATTAAGCAAAGAAAATAATAATGGCTATTTCTTCCACAAATTGGCGCTTGGTTCCATTGTTGATACCTGCAGTTGAAAAGAGAACTTGCAATTTGGATCACGATCTCTTAACAAATCGTGTGGGAGCGGTAGGAGCGATCGCTTTTGCGCTTCTCACCGCTGCATTTATCCTACAAATCAATGTTTTTTCCCCTTTTACACCATTTTTTCCCATATCAATGTGTGTGATTGCCACTATAGCAATACCCATTCTCGTTTTAGATCATCTAAAGTCGGGGTGGGTCGCGGATCAGAAAGCTGTCAATGAATACCTCACCCTACCCTACCCCTCAAAATCAGCTACCGAGCGGATTTCCCAGAATCTTTCCGCCGCAAAACTGTTAGTATCCCAAGCAAAAAAGGAAAACAACTGCGCAGAAATTTTAAACAAAGAGCACCAAGAGAATGGCCATTTATTGGATCGTTGTGATTATCAATATTCGATGACTTCTGATGTATTTAAACTCCTCGTCAGCAATGGAGCTGATCTTTCCTCAAAGGATGAATATGGAACATCTTATTTTAGAAGGCTTGTTACAAGCAAAGAAAACGTAGCGTATGAACGTCTAGAATGGGTAGTAAACGAAAAAATAGTTAAACCAAGCCATCTTGATAAAGAAGAACAGGTGTTGTGTTGGCTATCTGTAAATAACGAAGACACAGGACAACTCTTAGTGCAAAAGGGTTTTAATCCAAATATAGAAAGCCCTCATAAAGATGGTGAACTGGCTTTAGTGAGGTTGGCAAAAAGACTAGACAACCCCACTCATGAGATACAAAACCGTGTGAATATACTCAACTCTTGTATACAGGCATACCACAAAAAGATCTCGGAAAATAACAATTAGAGCGTGTCATCAATTGATAAATAAAGGTTTATTATCAATTGATGACACGCCCTAACTAATTGACGATAATAATTGGTTATGATATAGTTTACCTTATATTTTAATTTATTAAGAAAAGAAAATAATAATGGCTATTTCTTCCACAAATTGGCGCTTGGTTCCATTGTTGACACCTGCAGTTGAAAAGAGAACTTGCAATTTGGATAGCGATCTCTTAACACAGCGCGTGATAGCGGTAGCAGCGATCGCTCTTGCGCTTTTCAGCGCTTCATTCATCTTACAAATCTGTGCTTTTCACCCTTTGACACCATTTTTCCCCATATCAACGTGTGTGATTGTCGCTACAGCAATGACCATTCTCGTTTTAGATCATCTAAAATCGGCGTGGGTCGCAGATCAGAAAGCCGTTGATGAGTATCTCACCCTACCCTACCCCTCAAAATCAGCTACCGAGCGGATTCGCGAGAATTTTTCAGCCGCAAAACTGCTAGTATCCAGAGCAAGCGAGCAAAACAAATGTAAAGAAGTTTTAAACAAAAGAGATCAACGCAATGACTCGTTATTGGATTATTGTGATTGTAAATATTTATTGAATTCTAATGTATTTAAACTCCTCGTCAGCAATGGAGCTGATCTTTGTTTAAAGGATGAATTTAAAACATCTTATTTTAGACATCTTGTTCAAAGTACTCGAGAGGTAGCATATGAACGTCTAGAATGGGTACTAAGCAAAAAAATAGTTACACCAACCAATCTTGATGATGAAGAACAGGTGTTGTGTTGGCTCTCCTTAGATGACCAAGACACAGGAAACCTCTTAGTGCAATATGGTTTTAATCCAAATATAATAAGCCCTCATGAAAATGGTAACGACGCTTTAGCGAGGTTAAGAAACGGATTACACAAGGGGTCTTATAAGGTACAAAACCGTATCCATATACTTAACTCTTGTATACAGGCATACGACAAAAAAAGTTCGGAAAATAACAATTAGGGCGTGTCATCAATTGCTAATAGCCTCTATTCAAGTTCTTTCCAAATTCCATTCGACTGTTAAAAGAGATCTATTTTTGGAAAATGATAGACTTGGTAGGAGTGGCAAATCGCATCTAGCCAATCACATGAATCGTAAGTGGTGTAGTTTTCAGTCAACTCCTCTCCTTTCTGAATATCTCGCAAAGCAATAGAGTATTGCCAAGCCATGTTGGCTGGCATATCTTTTGGTGTGGAAAGAGTAGGCTGTTCCGAATGGTTGACATATCTCCCGTTATCTAGGCAGCAAACCAAGCTCTGTACGATTTCTTGGTAGTAGCCATACGTCAAATAATATTCGATCAGTTGTCTTTCAGTTTTATGAAAACTGTTTAACAAAGATTGGAATTGATGGTTTGTAAATAGCAAGCATGTATTGGGGGAATATTGCCATACAATATCACCCTTATTGATCTCTTCCGCTGCAAATAAACCAACTCCGGCAATTGGACTGTTTTTTACCTCTGTTTTAACGAGCAACATTTGTCCCCTAGAATTAAAATGAAAACAAGAATACAATACCCGTTGTACCATTGCAAGAATAATCATGAAAACTCCCATTAGCGTCACAATATTAACTAAAAACAGTGAAAAATACATCAAAAAGGTTCTTGACTCTGTCGTTGGGTTTGATGAAATCATCGTATGTGATACAGGATCTACCGATCAAACAGCCCCCATTGTAAAAAAGTTCGAAAAAGTCAAAATATTTTCTATTCCCTTCACCGGGTTTGGTTCCACACATAATAAGGCTTCTTCATTCGCTCGAAATGATTGGATTCTTTCCATCGATAGCGACGAAGTGGTCTCTCCTGAATTGTGGAGAGAAGTTTCTTCTTTAGACATGCAAAGAGGGTGTGTGTATTCGATTCCTCGAAAAAATGAATACCGGGGCAAATGGATTCGAACCTGTGGCTGGTACCCAGATCGATGCCTCCGTCTTTACCATCGTTTAGATACGCAATTTTCAGATGCGCAGGTGCACGAATCGCTTATTTCTGACCAATTGAAAATAATTTATTTACATTCTCCCCTTTTCCACTACTCTTATGAACAGGTATCCGATTTTCTCCAGAAAATGGAGACCTATTCTTCGCTTTTTGCTTTGCAAAATCGGGGTAAAATATCCTCCTCTCTGACAAAAGCGATCCTTCGAGGGAGTTTTACTTTTTTTAAATGCTATTTTCTTAAAAGAGGTTTTTTAGACGGAAGAGAAGGGTTTGAAATTTCCTTATACAATGGTCTTACCACATTTTACAAATATCTCAAGCTCTGGGAAACGAACGATCTCATTTCGCAAATCAAAAGTAGTTGATTTTAAGAAGGATATCTGCTATACTCCTGCTAACAATCATTTTAAATGAAGGATAAATCTATGCAACCAACTCTATCATCTGATGACCGATTTTTTAAAGTGGCATTTACACTCATTCGAGATGATTCACCAACGAACGATGTTGCTGCACTTTTGCAAGAATTACCCTCTTTTCGTACACTCAAAATAGACAACAGAAATGAAAAGACAAGCTATTCTTCTCTCGCGAATAAGTTTGTTGAGTTAAGCGAAAGATTTAAACGAGTCAATATAGGAACAGACGAAGACCCAATTATTCGATTTCGTTATATAAAGAATAAGCGCATAATACAAACATATTCTACGGATGAAACACACCGAATTTCCTCCTTAATATTTAATATACGCAGGTATTTATCCGATCGTGCTGCATCATCGACTACGCGAAAAGTGATCTCTTATGCTACAAGAGCATTTATTCTTTTTACTGCTTTTCCTATTGGCTATGCTTCTATCTCTCTCGGTTTGTTACACGGAGGAGCTCTTTGCTTGTTATACGCTTTGGTGAGTTACGATGTATTCAAAAAATTATCTTTGCCAGATCCAAAGAG
>JABDGJ010000008.1 GCA_013286075.1 Chlamydiota bacterium | reverse complement strand
TCAACGGAGCTTCTTCTTTTATTTTTATTTCTTCTACAGGGCTGGGAGAAATGGTCTTTTCTTCTCTTTCTGTCATCGCAATAGCAACAGGCGAAGGAGAATGTAATTCGACTGTATGAACGACAATTTTTTGACGGATGTTCGTTTCTGGAAGAAAAGAGGACCATTTTTTTCCAAGGACAATGAGGATTGTATGCATAAAGAAAACAACAAGAGCGATTAATAAAACACGGCGGTACTGCACATCGGAAGAAGAAATCATTATTATCCTTAGAGGTTTGTCAACATCCTCTTAAGAGGGTTGTAATACAATATCCATTGTTGCAAAACCTGCGTGTTCCATCGTATTTTTTACCAACTGGTATGTGCCAAAGTGCGCTTTTCGATCGAAGAAAACTTGTGGTTGCGCATGAGGGTGTTCGGAACGGACTTTTTTTAATTGCGAAAGGAAGTCTGCATTTGCTACAGCGTGGTTATTCAACCATATCGTATTATCGGAGTGAACATGAATGGCAATCGAACTTGTTTCCTGCACAGTTTTCGAATCTAAATTTGAAAAATGGTTTGTGGCAAGTTCCACTCGATCGAGCTCCAACAAGGGAGCAATGACGATAAAAATAATGAGAATCACAAATACGACGTCGATCAATGGGGTGAGATTCACTGTAGGCTCCTCTAATCGAGAGTGATCCACAGTTCGAAAGAATCGATTTCGCATTTATGCCTCAACTCTTCGATATTGTAATTCAACAGAAGTCAAAATTTCATTTGAAAACCACTCCATTTCTGTTGCAAAATCGTGAATGTGGTTTTTCAAATAATTGTAACCAATAAGAGCAGGAATCGCGTCTAATAATCCTAATACAGTTGTTGCAAGCGCTAAGGATAATCCCCCTAGCACCATCTGGTGGTTTCCAGATCCCTGTTGCATTTGCATAGCCGAAAAGGTTGTCAAAATCCCCCACACCGTTCCCAATAACCCTAAAAAGGGGGCCAAGCTCACTGTTGTGGATAAAATATATAAATATTTTTCTAATCGTTTGATTTGCTGGGCTACTTGGACAGAAAGATGTGAGCCAACATAGTCGATATCGCTCAAAGAGAGGTAAGATCCTGCATTTGATACAGTTGGAAAGGGGGAAGCAGCGCCAGATGCTTCGTTCAACTTATTAAAATGCCGATTTTTCGCAAGAATTTCTAAAGATTGTTTTTTGAGTATTCGGTAGAGATCGAGGAATGGGTTGTTCTTTTTATACACATTTTCACATTCTAAGCTTAAAGGATTCGATTTTTGCAGTTGAAAAGCCTCATGGAAGCGAAGTGCCTGTTTTTTGGCCTGGCTTGTGCTCCAGGTCTTATAAATGAGAATTGTCCAACTACAAATGGATAAAAAATATAAACTTAAAAAAATAAATTTCCCTAAAAGATCTGATTGTGAGTACGCTTCAAAAAAAGGGTTACCATAAAGAACAATAGGGTTTACATTCATTTACAATTCCTTTATCATTAACCGATTAGATAGTTTTTATTTTACTCACGATCTCTTTCTTAAATCCAGTGGCATCATTCGCTTTTATAAGCGAATCATCGCAAGAGAAAGGATAAGTTTCAAGGGAAAAGGTCATGTTGAAAAAGGAGAAATTTGGTGGTTTCTATATTTCGGTACTTGATTATCATTGCGTCGGTTGTTGCAATTTTTGCTCTTCCTGCCCAAGAATCTCCTTCTTCCTCCCCCCTTGCCATCTCTCTTCTATGTGAAGAAGATTCAATAGAGTCCAACCACCCATTTTGGGTTGCGGTCCATATTCAATTAGAAAAAGATTGGCATGTGTATTGGAAAAAACCGGGAGATACTGGCCTTCCCCTATCTATTGAATGGATGCTGCCTACAGGATTCCAAAGTAGCCCCCTTCTTTGGCCTTCTCCAGAAAAATGGGAAGTCGGTGGTATAACGGGATTGGGCTATCAAGAAGAAGCGATTCTATTGGCACAAATTACCCCACCACAACAAATCGACAAAGATAAAAAAAATTCTATACAAGCCAAGATAGATTGGGTTGCATGCTCTTCTACCTCATGTCAACCAGGATCTACAGTCGTTACACTCTCTCTTTCTGCGGACAAGAACATTTTTGAAAGAGCGCGAATAAAAATCCCTCAAAACAAAGAAGAAGCAGTCGGTTATCTTGCGGAAGAGGATAGTCTCGTAAGTCTATTGGATACATCGGAAAAACAAATGCAACAGGGGGTTATTAGCTCTAAATATGCATTTGATGGAGGGTTAGGATTTGCTCTTCTCTTTGCATTTGTCGGAGGGCTGATTTTGAATTTAATGCCTTGCGTCTTACCTGTAATTTCTCTCAAATTAATGAGTTTCGCCAATATGGCTGGGCAGCGACGTTATTTGACAATGCAGCATGGAATATTGTTTTCAGTAGGAGTTATTTGTTCTTTTTGGCTTCTCGCATCGATTATGTATGGCTTACAAATATATGGAAAAACGGTCGGTTGGGGATTTCAATTGCAAGAGCCCTGGTTTGTCATTATTTTAGCTTCTATTTTGTTTGTTTTTTCTCTCAATTTATTTGGTCTATTTGAATGGGGTACATCAATTGCTTCTTGGGCCGGGCAAGCACAAGCCAATGCGCAAAAACTACCCAGCCGAGTAGGGTCATTTTTTAGTGGAATTTTAGCGACTGTAGTGGCGACTCCCTGTACAGGTCCTTTTTTAGGCTCTGCTATCGGATTTGCTATGACTCTCCCGTTGGCTGACTCTTTGCTTATCTTCACCTCTTTGGGAATGGGGATGTCATTTCCTTATTTATTAGTGACGTTTTTTCCTTCTTTATTTCGCTTCCTTCCAAAACCTGGTCGTTGGATGGAAATATTTAAACAGCTCATGGGATTTATGCTTCTTGCCACTGTTTTATGGCTGTTATGGGTATTTAGCGCACAAACAAATGCTCTTGCTCTCATCTATATACTAGTTGGTTTTTTCTTCTTTGGAATGGGGGCTTGGATATACGGAGTAGGGTGTTCGCCTCTTTGTAGCCGTACGAAGCGATATTGTAATTCTGTCTTGGTTTTTTTCTTTGTTCTTTTTGGGTGCCAATCGATCGGATCAGCTCTTCATTATGGAAAAGAACTACCGCACTTAGCACAACAGGAATCGGAAGGATGGGAGAACTTTTCAATAGAGAGGATCGCCCAATTGAAGCGAGAAGGTGTTCCCTTTCTTATCGATTTTACCGCAAAATGGTGTCTCATTTGCCAAACCAATCATCTTGTCTTGTCTTCTGAGGAGATAAGTAAACAGTTAGAGCAGCTGGGAGTGGTCAAAATCAAAGCAGATTGGACAAAAAATGACCCCAACATTACTAAAGAATTACAGAAATATGGACGCAATAGCGTTCCTCTCTATGTTTTGCATACAGGTCGACAGGAAGAAGAGCCGATGATTCTTCCCCAAGTGCTAACGCACGATATCGTCCGCGAACATTTAGACAAAATGGATACGGAACAGGTCGCCTTACTTCATTAGTGGAGATTTTGTGTTATTTGACTCGCATGCCCACTTAACAAGTTCATCCCTATTTGAGCAAGTGGATGCGATTGTTCTCCGTTCTCTAGAAGCCGGGGTAAGTAGTATTCTGAATATCTGTACGGATGTGTCTTCTTTAGAAAAAGGGTTAGCCCTTTCCAAACGATATTCCTGGATTTTCCAAGCAGCAGCCACAACACCGCATGATGTAGAGAAAGAGGGGGAGCAAGCGTTTGACTCCATAGCCAAAGCAGCACGTCATGGTTCTTTGCGTGCTATAGGAGAAACGGGACTCGATTATTACTACGAGCATTCCCCTAAAAACATCCAGCAACATTTTTTGAGACGTTATTTTCAGCTCGCACTAGAATGCCATCTTCCTGTCGTCCTACATTGTCGAGAGGCCTTTGCCGATCTATTCTCCATTGCAGATACTGAATATCGAACAAACAATCACTATGGTCCTGCTATTCTCCATTGCTTTACAGGGACAATAGAAGAGGCAGAAGAAGTAATTAAGCGAGGCTGGTTTCTCTCTTTGAGCGGAATCGTCACTTTTAAAAAGAGCCTTACATTGCAAGAAGTAGCAAAAAGAGTTCCTCTTGATCATTTATTGATTGAAACAGATAGCCCTTATTTAGCTCCTCAGATGCGACGAGGACAACAAAATGAGCCCTCTTTCTTAGTAGATATTGCGCAGTTTCTTGCGGATAGTAGGAAAATCTCATTTGAAGAATTAGTCCAGGCTACTTCAGCCAATGCCAGAAAAGCTCTATTCCTCGAAAATTAATTCGTGTTCATGCCGTTGTGAGAGCAAATCTTCTTGTCCTATATAGATAAGATTTCCAAAGCTCACCGAAGCGGGAATCCGAATTTTTTTCAGAAATTGTTGCAAAAAGGGGTATTTGGATTGCCGTATTCCCTTTTGAATACGGACAGGAATAATTGGGTAGTTTGCCTCTTCTAAAATCTGATTAAAAGGAGAAACTTGATGAAGTTTTTCAACTTCTGTATAAATGTCCCAACTTTCAATAAAAACACAAACAGAAATTCCTTTTTTAAGTGTATTCTGGATGGCTTCCAAGCATTTTTTTTGTTTAACGAGGGGTTCGATATCAGGTACAAAAACGACCCGAAGCAAATGATATAACCACCGCATCCAAGAAGAGTGCTCTTGCTCCTGTTCAATGAAAAATCTCATTCTTCTTCTTTGGGATCCTAGTAAGAGTAAAGTGTCATTCCAGGCTGTGTGAGTACATACGTATAATGCAGGGCAGTCGGGAATATTGTTTTGTCCAGCGAAATGAATCTTAAAATGAATCCGAGAAAGAATCGATCCTATAAATCTCGTGAGGTAATCAAAAAATTGAAAGGTAAATGCGATCATTACGACTACTGTCAATAAACCGATAATAGTAAATCCTTTATCGGATTCAATTCCTAAAACTTCTGAATTTAAATAGATTAATCCAGAAGCAAACAACACCCCTATAAAGCTCAAGAAATTTGTTGCGGCTATCATTTGTCCTCTAGACTGCCTAGGACTTGCAACCTGAATGTAGGAATCGAGGGGAATTTCAAAAATGCCCCCGCACACTCCAACTAAAGTGACGAACCAAATGACTGCATAGAGATCGTGAGAAAAAAAATCTAATAAAAACAAGCTTGCTGCAATGCCCAATGCACCAAATGGAACTAAGCCCAACTCTACGATTCTTCCCGAAATTTTTCCTGCGAGAAGAGAACCGGTTCCAATTCCCAATGCGGTGAGAAAAAATAAGTAACCGCCTTGAATATCGGACAAAGCGAGAGACTGTATGGCAAATGGAATGATATTGAGCTGCATGAAGGCACCGACAAAAAGAAAAAAGGCCGATCCACACATGGCTGGTAAAAGAGAAATTTCTTTTCTGGCAAGAGAGAGTGTTTGAAAAATTTCTCGCAAGAAGAACACTTGAAACTTTTTTTCCGAACCAGAAGGAGGAGTCAATTCAATGCAAAAGCTCGTATAGAGACCGACTAAAGCGATAAATGTGCAAAAAATGGCGCAAATAATAAAATTTCGTTCCGTAATTTGAATGAGAAAAGAGGCTAAAAAAGTCCCTAGAATAATCGCTAGAAAAGTAAAAGAAGTCATTAATCCGTTGGCTTTAGAAATTTTTTCCGAAGAGACTAATTCGGGTACTATCCCATACTTAGAAGGGCCAAATATGGCGCTTTGCGTGGCAAGCAAAAATAAAATAGTGTAGGAGCCCCATTTACTTTCAAAAGCAAAGGCACACACCGCAAGACCCATAATCACAAGTTCTAAAATTTTCGTAAGAACGATAATGTCTCGTTTGCTAAATCGATCAGCCATGGTTCCTGAAATAGCAGAAAAGAGCAGAAAGGGGACGACGAAAATAGCCCCAGTGACGGCTAAAATTTGATGGCTGTATTTGACACCTTCGAATTGGATAAAGAAATAGACCACCAAAAGTTTATAGATATTGTCGTTTAGAGCACCTAAAAATTGGGTAACATTTAAGTAAGTAAACGAAGAGATTTTTTTAATAAAAGATGCAATCATACGAATTCTAGAATAGTCGAGAAAGGTCTTTGAAGCAAGTTTTAGTTTTCTGTTTCTGCCTCTATATATCCGCTAGGCGCTTTTTTCCCCTTCCATCGGTTTTCTAAGGAGGTAGAGGGGTAATAAAACTCCTGTGATAGTTCAAATGGAGAAGAAGGAGCCGGAAGCTGTGTTATTTCTTCAATAATTTTCTTGTCTCTTATTTGCATATCTTGTCGGACTGTTTCTGGAGAATGTTCCCCGATCGCATTTTTTAAAGGGGAAAAACATTCTTCCCTTGGAAAGAGGAGCGCTTGGATTTTTGTTGTAAAAAGAAGCCAATCAAAAATAAATGTCTCAAATTTCCAGGCATGTGATGAAAGTGGATTTCCCTTTTCATCAATAGTCATGGCCGGTTTCCATACTTTATGTAGGGGAAGTATTCTATTTTCTTCTTTTATTTTTTTAATGAAGGAAAGAGAAACACAAAAAAGACTCAGATTCGCGCACTGATGAACAAGGGCTCCATCTTCTTTTGTTTTTCTTTTTTCATTATCGGAAAGTTCGAAATATTCTATGACTCTGCATTGTCCTTCTTGTTTGACCAGGATCCCCACCTTTTCGTCAGGTGTTTTTCTTTCCGTGCATTTTAAGGTCACATCTCCTTCCTGTCTTGCATGAAAGCCTATAAGTTCTGGGTCGAACGGATCGGCAAGAGGATTATCAATGGGAACAATGTGAATAAACTGGATTCCTTCCCGCATCCAATTTTCCAAAATTCCAGCCTCCGCGAAATGAAATAAACTATCCCCATTTCCTCCAGGTCCCATCGCAATTTCCGAACGAGAGCGCAAGAATAAATGTCCTTCTTTGTCAAGAAAAGGGAGATTTTTTTGCATAAAAAAAGTGATTTGAGAAGGGAGTAAGCCAAAATAGTTGTTTTCTTCAAAATAGAGGCGGGTTTCTTTATCATTCTCTTGAGAGGTCATGATCGCCAATTGCAAAGAATGTCCCGCTTTTTTGCTCGCTGCTTTTACTTTTTCGGCAAATAATTGAAACAATGTTTTTCGTTTGATGAGGGAGATGGGATACGTTCCTTTAGGTCCTTCATGCTGGAGTCTGGTTCCTTGTCCACCCGCTAACAGAAGACAGCCTAATGAACCTTTGTCAATCAATTCTTGTCCTTTCTTTTTATCTTCTTTGTTGCCGGAAAAAGAGAAATCAGAAAAAGGGAAGACAGGGGAAGTGGGAACGTGTTTTTTTTCTTCTTGTTGTACGAGCTCTCTTTGGATTTGCAATTTTTGAAGATCGATGGAACGCAATTGATGTAAAAAAGATTCCCGTTCGGCCTCTGAGAGAGAAGAAAAGAGATAGAATAGGTGTTGTTCTTTTGTGAAATCGGAGAGGGTACTATTATTCATGAGCATGGGCGATGAAAGAATGAATGGCATCATATACTTCCTCTACTGTGATTTGTTTCATGCACCGAAAGTCAATAGGACATTCGCGACGATAACAAGGAGAACAAGAAACCCGCTTATGCAAAATCTTTCCTCCTCCATAAGGGCCTGTCGTTTGATCGCTTGTCGAGCCAAATAACGCAATTAAAGGAATCTGAAGAGCCGATGCTAGATGCATGGGACCGCTATCATTCGTAAGAAAAAGATGACATTGCGCAATCAGAGCCATTAATTCGCGGAGACTTGTTTTTCCTGCCATGTTAAGAACCCGATTTGGAAATTTTCGACAAATATTTTCGACTAAGGGGGTTCCTTTTTTATCTCCAAAATAGATCACTTTTATAGTGGGAAAGTGCAATAGTTTCTTTGTCAAAGCTTCAAATCTTTCAGGTAACCAACACTTTGCCGAGCCATAGGCAGCCCCCGGATTGATTCCAATCACATAGTCACTCGATTCTATTCCAGCTATTTTTAATTGCTGCTCTGCTTGTTTTCTCTCTTCTTTTGATAGATAAAGCATTGGAGCTGAATGACTACACCCTATTTTTAAGGGGTCCAATAGCATTTTGTAAGTTGTGACGAGGTGCTGGGTATCGCGTGTCTTTGGAAAGGGGATGGGACTATGCAATAATAAGCTTCTTCCATTCGTTGCATAGCCTATCCTGTTCAATATTTTGCCTCGCCAGAAGAGATAAGCAGAAGAAAAAGAATTGGTGAGAAGAATTCCTAGATCATACTGTTTTTCTTGTAGACGTGTCGTAATTTTTTGAACCTCAGCTTGGTTCCACCAATACCGAGGGCGTTCAAATGAAAAAATCTCATCAATATGTGGATCTTCTTGAATGACAGTGGCTAACGCTCCCTGGCAACAAGCAGTGATTTTTGTCTCTGGCCAATGATTTCTTAAATCGGCTAGTATGGGCGTAGCCATGACCATGTCACCCAGCCAATTAGGCATACGAACGATGATGTTTTTTGGATGCATATGAATGAAATAGAAGAAGTGTTACATCTCAAAAAAATTCTAGTTACTTTAAAACAGTATTACGAAAAAAATATACAACAATTGCAGATTCAATTGCAAATGGAAGTGGCCCAAAAAAAATCTACCGAAGAAGAACTGTATACAAAAGAACGGAAGTGGAAAGAAGAGAGAGATTTTCATCAAGAAGAGCTATCAGCCCTCCAAGAACAACAACAATTTTTAAAATCACTCCTTAGAAAAGAAAAAACAGAAAATTTACCTGTAGAAGCGTCCAATCAACTCCTAATAGAATTAGAAAATATAAAAAAAATTTTACAAAAACAAACAAATGAAACAGAAGGAATCGAAGCTCGTTATTTAGAACTTCTGAATGAAAAAATTGGATTACAATACCATTGCCAACAATTGGAGCTGCAAATTGAGCAGCAATCAGCCGTTATTTCCGAATGCCAACAACAGCTTCATGTAGTAGAAAAAGAAAAAAAAGAAATTGTCTCTATTTTGCAACGAAAGGAAGAAGAAATGGCAAAAGGAGACGAAGATCGGAAAAAATGGCAATCTCGCATTGCGCAAGAGATCGAAAAGGACAACACAATCGAGCAAATGAAAGGATGGTTAGAACAAGCAGAAACAGAGCTCAAAACAGCACAACAACATCTTGCAAAAAAAATGAAAGAGACTGCGTTATTGAACGAAGCTTACCTCAATCAACAAATAGCGTTAGAAAAAAATCTTCAGGAGAGTAAAGAAAAAGAACTCGAAATTTCCCATCTTCAAGAAAAAATCACATTATCTCAAAGAGAAGAACAAGCTCTTCAAGAGGAGCTCAATCAATTGCGGAAGGGGAGCGAGCGGCAATCGATGAAGTGGGAAGAAAAGTATTTTCACATGTATGACAAATGGCAAGAATCTGAAAATCAAGTGCAAGAATTGAAAAAATTGGAAGAAAAGCATCTCCATATGCAAAATATGCTCTCCCATTTAGGAAACGTAATGGGGGCAACGCTTCCTGTCTTTGTTGAAAGTGAACTTAACCCCTCTGCTTCTCTTGCAATAATCGAGAAGGAAAAAGGAAATGAAAAAAGAGAAATGAGTCATCAAAATAGGGAAGAAAGATACGATCTTTTTGGGGCAAAAAAAGGATTTACCAAATGAATCATCTTGCTCTAGATTCATCGATTATCATAGGAGTAGACCCAGGAACGCAAGTGAGTGGCTACGGAATTATACAATCCCAGCAAGGAATTTTAAAACCTTTGGACTATGGCTGCATTCGACCCCCTCTTTCTTATAAGCTATCAGACCGCTATCTCGTGATTCATGACGGAATTGAAAAACTCATCGATACCTATAAGCCCACCGCATTAGTCGTCGAAACCCAGTATTTGCCGGCAACGGGACAGAATGTCCAAGGTATATTGAAACTTGGCATGGCAAGAGGAATTATCATGATTGCAGCAAAGAAAAAAGGAATCGCTGTTTTCCAATATGAGCCCGCCGTTGCTAAAAAAGCGGTAGCGGGCAATGGAAGGGCAAGCAAATACCAAGTGCAAAAAATGGTGCAGATGCGGTTGTCTCTTTCTGAATTGCCAGAACCCGCAGATGCAGCAGATGCCCTTGCCCTTGCCATTTGTCATTTGCAGCGGTCTTTGCACACAGAAAAAAACCACGAAATATAGTTAATTTTTATATGTTTGCTTATCTCAAAGGTGTTTTGACATCTATCCAACCAACCTACGTCGTCGTTGAAATCCAAGGAATTGGCTATTTTCTTTCCATTCCGCCTCGACTGGCGAATGAATTACCTCCACTGGGCCAAATTGTCCAATTTCACACTACTTTTGTCGTTCGGGAACTTTCACAAACGTTATATGGATTCCTCGATAGTCAAGAGCGGGATGCTTTTGAAGTATTGATGAACGTGACTGGAATCGGTCCTAAACTGGCTCTCAATTTGATTGGCAATCTCAGTTTTCACGAATTGGAAAAAGCAATTGGAGAGCAAGAAGTATCAATTCTTTGCCGCGTCCCTGGAGTAGGCAAGAAAACGGCAGAACGGTTAATCGTTGAACTAAAAGATAAACTTCCTTCGTTCTTACCAGTACACTCTTCTTCTTCTTTACCCAAACACCAAAGTCATTTTTCACAAGATGCCATACAAGCATTGATGCACCTAGGATACAGCCAACAAGCTGCTCAAAAAGCGATTACGATCAGCTTAAAAGAAGTTTCTGCTACCGTAGATCTTCCTTCCCTTATTACGATTGCTCTAAAACATCTGTAAATGGATCGCTTGCATAACCAACAACCCCTGCCCTTGCCCATGCCCGTGCCCTATTGTTGTTGCTTTTAAGCCATTTTCACCAGCATAGACACGATACTAATCAACAGTTCTCATTTTTTCGGGCAAGGGCAAGGGCAGAGATTATGCAAGTCTAATGGAAATCGATAGGGGGAAATTCTTGGAGAAATTCTTCGCCCATTTTCCAAAGGAGAGGGCCATAGGTGGGTCCATTCAATAAGTGATCCATAGGCCATGCAGAAGAATCGAAAAAAAATCCTGTGTAATTCAACGTTCCATAGTATTTGACGTTCGTGTTTGGATCAAAAAAAGCCTGAATATGACCATTAGGGTCTAAAAATAAACTAGATACACCATCATTCATACTCACAATATTTAGTACTTTTTGAAAGCCTTGATCTCGAACTAAGGTTGGCGATCCAAAGGTAATGACCCGAATCATTTTTTGCTCTTCCGGGGTCAATAATTCACAGGCTCTGTCAGTTTCACTTCCCCCCAAACTATGTCCATAGTGCATGATGGTCCCCCCTCCTTCAACGCCTCCCATTTCCTCAATCAAGGAGCGCCATACATCAGCGAGAAGATAACAACAACTTGATCTATACCCAAATGTAAAGGCGAGTTTTACCATCACGGCAAGAGAAATATCCCAGGTCCATCCTTGCGTAGGCCGACAAATATAGTGTATTTTTGTTCTTCCATGCGATGTACATAATAATTCGACAGAATCCAATACATCTTGGTACGTATTCAAGATCCCATTAATGAAAGTAATTCGAACTTTGTCATTCCTTTCTTTATCACCGTAAAAAGCGATGCAAGGAGGGGTATCCGCATCTAACCCTAGCAATAAATAGGTTGTTTCTCCCAGTAACTCTTTTCCCCCCTCTTCGCATAGTTTTTGTAAGTCAAGCATCTCTTGGGTAAATTCTTCTCGAGCAGAGAATTCGTCTAGAGAAGTTTCTCCGAGCAATGAAAAAAAACAGTAAAATAAAAAAAGGGGATAAAAATAAATTCCAGTATTTTTACCTGGTGCCAGGCCTCTTAAAAATAGATAGAATACTCCTCCAAAACACTCCTTAAAAGATCTTTTTTCTGTGACTTTCAGATATTTTCTTGCCATTTCTTTATAAATATTGGCTTGTACATAGTAAGAATTCTTTTCCATAGCAATTTCTAATTGAGGCGTATGGTAGGCTTCCTCATTTTCTCCTAACCAATTTGTTTTCCAATCGACAAGATAATAATGCCCATTATAAAAAAATAATAGATCAATCACTCCTTTCATGAATCTATCTCGATCGGAATGGCCCAGTTCCAAATTTTTCTCCGTTTGTGAAAAAATAAATGGCATTTCGCGATAGACGTGATGAGGTTCAAGGAGTGACAAGCAAAACCCTGGAGAAATCTGAGAAATTTCGATTGAGAGAGTTCGATAGATCATACTCGTAATCACTTCTAGCCATTCTTCAAAAAATGTATCCTGAATAAAAGGTTGTATCAACGGAATGGCTTCTTGTTCGCTATGCAACGAAGCGAAATCTCGAAAGGAAATTTTTTGAAGAATCGTATGAAGAAATTTTCCCGTCTCTGCGTGTGCAGGTAATGTATGTCTATTTTTATTCACCGAAATAAAAGGTATTTCTTTTTGAGGCCCATGAGCGACTAAAGAAGAAAAAGAAGAAACTCTCACTTGGGAGAAAGAAATAGCCGGCTGAGGTGGCGAAACTAAAGTGGAAAAGTGTGGTTGAACAAGCGAGGAAGGATTGTGTTTCTCATCGAGTGAGTAACTGATGGAATGAGATTTCCCCATCTCGTGCAGAAAATTTTTTATGTGTGGCGCATAACCAGAAGCAATTCTTTCATATAATTCTTCGTAGGAGCAGGAGCGTTGCCCTAGGCGAGCAAAGAAAAGATCAAGAGGAGAGGTCTCTCCATAGGCTATTTTTTCCTGAGAGGGATGGAAAATCGCTGGGATATATAATCGAACTTTCGCCCGTGTACAGGCAACATAAAGCTGCCTTATCTTTTCTGCATCTTGTTCTTCACAATATTTTTGGTATTCTTGTGATTGTTTGTTTGCCACCGCCCATATTTTTTTACCATTATCATGGAAAGGAATTACATCTTCTTGCCGATGATGTCGATTGATTAGCCCAAGAGCAAATACAATGGGGAATTCCAACCCTTTACTGACGTGAATTGTTGCAATTTTTACCCCTTCTGACATAGGGTCTTGAAATCTCTGGATTCTATCGTCCCCATTTTTACCCCATTCTCGCAATTGATTGAGAAACAAGGAGATTCCTTCTAGATTTTTCCATTCTGTTCCCTGGTATTTGATTACTAAATGAGCAATATGTTCTAAATCTTCATATAGGTGCATTCCATCATTTTGTTCCATAATGACTTCGATTATTCTTTTTCCATTTGGTTTTGTCTGTTGTCGTATGAATTGTTCGAAAAAAGAGGCAAATCCTTTGTCAAACAGGTGGTTTCTCAATTCGTGTATCCAATGGAGGGCGTAAGAAAATAAATGGTCATTTTGAATTTCTTCGCAATTCCAACCAATGAAAGAACCTGCAAGTGCGATCCGAATTCGCCCTTTGTCTTGCGGATCCAAAATTATTTCCATGCATTGCTTAAATAATTCAAGGGAATTCGAAAGGGTGATTGTCGTTCCTCTTTGCAAATGATAAGGCATTCCATATTCATCAAAAAATTCCGCTAATCGAGACCCTTGGTATCGATCGCTGACTAAGACAGCAAATCTGCTGAATGGATATTTCTGTTCTTCATGAATTCTTCGAATTTCTTGTAGGATAAATGGAAAAAAAATATCTCTTTCGGAGTCGATTTGCTTGTTTGTGTGATCTGTTCGATCACAACAAAAAAAGTGAACCGCTCCTCGATGATCCCTGATCGTTTCTCCGTCAACTGTAGAAGGGGGATGAACAGGCTCATAAGATAGAAAATGAGAAATAGTGGGTAAAGCAATAAAAGAAGGGAGATTTTCGGAAGAAAATAAGGCGTTTAAGGCATAAATCAAATTACGATGGGAGCGATAATTGGTTGTAAGAGAATAGCAGCCATTCTCTCCAATCGTTTTAGCAGCATCCAAATAGGTATAAATGTCAGCTTGTCTAAACGAATAGATAGATTGCTTAGGATCTCCTACAAGATGGCAATATCCTTTCCATTCCCGATGTTCTGCAAAAAAAATCTTTCTAAAAATTTCCCATTGCAACGGATCAGTATCTTGAAATTCGTCGATGATCGCCGCTTGGTACTGTTCTCGAATGTGGTGCACAAAAGAGGGACGATGAATCGCTTGCCCCATCTTGTATAAAAGGTCGTCCGGAGATAATTTTTCATTTTCTAATTGACGTCTTTGCAATAATTGTCCGCATGCAGCCGCCACACGAGATAAAATAGTAGAAAAATCTCTTGCAGAGCGTATGAGCGGATCGAGAGATTTTCTTATCTCTTCTGTAAAATGAGGATAGTGCAATTTTTCTTGTTCGAGATTTCCTTTTTTTTGCAAAGAAGGGTGCAGAGCATCTATCCAGAGCAATCCTTCCTGCACAAGATCATTGAGCTCTTTCATCGTCCACTGATTTTTCCCGAACAGATGAGCGAAAACGGCAATTTTTGCAGCTACTTCTTTTTTCGTCATTCCTTGTGTGTGGTTTCGATAATGGGAAGATTGTACAATGAAATCTTCGAGGAGTTTTTCTGGAAGGATATTCCATCGGATCTTTACGCTATTCATTTTTTCAGACCATTGAAAAAACATCTCCTGACTTGTCGAAAACGGAGGAAAAGAATATTGCCTTTGCATAAGACGAATAAGTTTTTGTTGATTGGGATCGCCCTTCAGCAAAATCGCAATTTGGGCAGGAAAAAATAGATTCCAATCCAATTCTGTTCGAAAAAAATCGGCAATTATTTGTCTTTTTTCTTTATCTGAAGAATGTTCTTCAGACACATGAGCATGAAGCCCAAGGTCTCCTGCCAATGGAAACTGGCGAAGCATTCTTGCACAAAAAGAGTGAATGGTAAAGATAGAGGCTTGGTCAAATAGGAGTAAAGCTTCTTGCAGTCTATTACGAGCTTTTTCCACCGCTTCTTTTCCTGTTTCTATGATGGCTTGGATATAATCTGGAATCTTTTGAGAATCTTTTCCGTAGAGAGAAGATTCTAAGAGGTGCAAGCTTTCTTGTAAGTTTGTCCGAACCCGATATTTTAAGTCACGAGTCGCTGCGCGGGTAAAAGTAACAAGTAAAATTTGAGAAAGAAGAAGTGGTTCTTCTCCTTTATTTGTGGCAAGAAGAAGACGAGTCACAATGTGTTGGATGGAGAATGTTTTTCCAGTTCCTGCAGAAGCTTCTAAAAGAAGGTGTTGGTGTATAAATGTATGTCTATCGAGTACGTCAAATGGTTTCACTTTTCTTTCCAATGATGATGAATATCTTGCAGTTGTTCCTCAGCAGTCGAATGCCAATTCTGTATCATCAATTTTGATTCTGGTAGCTTTTTTTTATGAAATACCCAACGTACATAAGGATCCGCATAACCAAAAGAATGGGTAAATAGTCCAAACATTTTTTGTTCTAATCCGGTGACGTCTTTTTCTAATAGAGGAGAAATCCAATCAGGCATCAAAGGAGAACAATCTTGTAGACACTGAAAGTAGTAGCGGATGAATCGGGATAAGTGTGGGATTGGATCCTCAAAAAAACTCTCCTTTTCTTTATTGATCATTGGAAGAAGTAATTTCTTTTGAAATTGATCGGGATATTGGTTTGCCCCACAACAATACAAAAGAAATTCGGGCCATATTTTCCATAAGTCTGTGAGAGAACCTTTTGTCATAGCGACTAATCCTTGTCTGGATGCATGTGGTATTTTTCCTGTAATGGAAACAGACAATGTATCATGTAAGGAAATTCGTATTGGAGGAAATAGCCAATGATGGTTTTCAAGTAAGGTAGGAGAAACGCAAGACGAAGAAAACTCCATGACAAACAGGTCAGATGGATGAAGAGAGTGCTTAGAAAAACAGTCGTAGATAGTTTCTATTTCGGATCGCAAGGTATCCACGGCAATCTCTTTACATAAGCCGAGAGGAAATATTCCCTCCCTTTCTCCATGTTCGATCACCTTTTCAAAAGGTTTTTTGAATAAGAGTTGTTTTAATTGGTATTTTTCCAAAGGAGAAAGAAGAAATTTTTCCTCCTCTTGTATTTCTTGTTCTTTCTGCAAATACATTCCCAATGTCATATTCAAATGAAATTTAATAGGATTTTTTGTCAGTGCAGTGAGGTGTTTACTGAGGATTGGAAAATGCCCTACTTCTTTCTTCTGTTCCCGTTTTACAAAAGTTGTAAGAAAACTATGAAAACCAGCTTTTGGTTTTTGTAATAATGTGCTTATTTGAAAATCGAATTGTGAATAATTATAGTATCCTTTCTTATTGCAAAAATAGATGGAATCAAAAGAATGAAAAGGGTGGCGAAAGATGCATTGTGTAGATACTTTTTCTCCTTTTAGTTGGTAATAGCGATCGCAATAGGAGAAAAGTTCTTGGACAAGGGAAGAGGGATATATTTCTTTTCCATCTGTGGGAGAATATCCTTGGAAACTGAACAATAAAAATTCTTGTGCGGAATGTAAGATTTCTAAAAATAAATACCGATCAAAATCAATAGAAGAAGGGCAATAAGAAGAGGTTTTCTTTTTTTCGAAGGAACGAAGAGAAGAAGGGATATGTTGCCTAGGAAATTGCTCTTCTTGCAAGCCAAGAATGCAAATGACTTTTGCAGGAATAGACCGCAAAGGAAGTAAAGAACAACATCGAATGGAAGAAAGAAAATCTTCGCGATAAGAAATTTTGCAATCTGTAAGTAAAGAAAATAAGTGTGATTGGATCGAGGTAAAAGGGAATAGTGATTCTGCAAAAAAATAAGAAGAGTCGCGCAATCGTTGGAATTGTTCTTGTAACAAAATAAAATCATTTGTGGACACAGAGTCTTCTGTATCTGGGGCAAAATAATTTTCCAATAGGCACTGAAAATAGTTAGCCCAGTTTTCTATTGTCATTTGGGTTTGATCGTGAAGAGGGGACAAATCATCTCGAAGAGAGCGCAAAAGATGAATGCATGTGCTTAAGAGTTCGCTTTGGGATAAATCGACCTCAATCCCTGCAGAAATTTCTTGTGAAGAATCGTTGTGCGCAATAGTCGTCAAGCCAAGCAAAAGCCGATAAAAGCCCTGTTCCCAAGTTCCTATTTGACTCTTGTCTATCATTTCGTTTTGGCACAATTTGCTTTGTAAGATTTCATTTCGATGGGCAATATCGCTTCCCCAAAGAATCCCCCCTTTCTCAACCCATTGTTGAATCACTTGGTAATCATCCAGTGTGATTTTATGACGGCGTTGAAAGCTGGGAAGTGCAAATAATTCTAGTATGCGATAGCTTTCCCATCTGCTTTCAGCTATTGAAAAGAGTTGCAAAAACCCTTGTACTATTTCGCTGTGCATTTGTGCAGGCAAGTCGAGAACATGAAAATCGAGAGGAACTTCCTTGTTGCTGAATACGCTTTGAATGTAAGGAACATAGTCGCTGATTTGAGGGGCCATTACAAGAATATCGTCAAGATGTAAGGAAGAATCTTGTGTCATTAGATGAATGAGGTTGTGATACAAAATTTCAATTTCTCTTTTCAGAGAAGAAGCAATATGTAATTGAATAGAATTCGGATCAGATACAATATTGATCGTTTTTTTTTGCTGGAGCGGATTTCTCATTAGCAATAGATCGCATTGTATTGCCTGAAGAAGCGACAACGGCTTTTCTGTAGAAAGAAGATGAATGTCTTCGGGCAAAGCGTCTTCAGTATGAGTTTCTACGATACTATTAGGGAGAAGATAATCGGCATGTGTCACGGCATCTAATTCTTCGATAGACGAACTCATGTGTCTGCCTAAGCGGCCAAAATTTGCTAACAACGGGTTTCTATCTTTGAACAATTCATCGAATTGGCGAAGAGCAGAAGAATTTCTTTCACCCTTTTTTTTCCAATTCGATTGGATATAGAAAGCTTCTTTGTCCGATCGAATATCACTCCAGAAGAACGCACAAGGGGATAATAAATAATAATAGAGAGCAGTTTTTGTAGATAATCTGGCAAGAAAATCAATTTCGGATGGTGTGAGAAAACTAATGGAAAAGAAATGAATGCTCGTTGCTTGTGGGGGAAGAATAGGATTTTGTAGAGCTTTCCCCACATAGGTCCAAGGGTATTTTGTATAGATTTTGTTCCATAAGGACATTTGCCAATCCTTTTCCGTTTTTGCAATTTCCCATTCCCTCAACATTTCCGGGAAAAATCTCCCATATTCTTGAAACAAATCTGCCAGATGTTCGCTCAAAGCAATCAGCCGTTTTTCCGTTTTTTTGGAAAAAGAACGATCGATTCTTGCGGAATTGAGAGTGGTGTGCAAATAGTCAAATAAGGGCGACCAATCAGTTGCTTCTTCCATTGCAGAATCAGTATTCCGGATGATTTGCAATAATTCCTGTTCGATAGCAAAACAAATTTCCATTCGTGAAGGAATATGTTCTTTTTTTGATTGACACAGTTGCAGCAAAGAATGAAATGCTTGGGAAATGTAGACAAATTCAATGCCAAAAGCAATGCCGAGATCTGGGTCTGTCGCCATTCGAGTCATAAGCCAACTTTTTATAGCTGGGCCATAGACAATGACAATTCTTCGACTAAGTGGATCTATAAGAGGAGAAAAAAAAAGAGACCGTTTGAGATGCTGATATAAGATTTCAAGCTGATTGCTAAAGAATATTTGTGCCGTCATCATCAATTTAACTGATCTAACTGAAGTAGAGAATCGCTTGACTGAGAGGGGATACGATAGAAAGAATTCCACTTCCTATAAAAAGGAGTCCTGATATTCGATTGAGAAGAGGAGAAGAATGAATAGAATATCTTTTTCCAATCACGGCAGTGGCAAAACTTAAGATCGTCCACCATACAATCGACCCTAATAATACTCCGAATGAAAGAATGAGTGTAGTCAATAGATCTTCCTCCCCTGGCGTAATTCCTACAGTTGTAAAAATGGCAGCAAAGCAGAGAAGGGTTAAAGGATTGGTCAAAGTAAGAGAAAATGTGCTTAAAAATATTTTGCGAGAGCGGCCTGATTGAGTTGTCGTCACAGATTTTGGTTCATGTTTAAAAATTTTTATCCCGAGTCCCCATAGGAGTAAAGATCCTATGGCTTGTAACCAGAGTTGGTATTGGGTAAGCAAGGGAGAGATGAGAGACAACCCTATGCAAGCGATCATTCCGTATAAAGCATCAGCCAACGCTGCGCCAAAGCCTGCCATTATGCCGGCAGTGAGACCTTTTCGCAAGGATTCTTGGATGCAAAGGACTCCACAGGACCAATAGGAACGGCGATAGAAAATCCAATCAAAGAGCCTTTCAAAAATAAATTGAGCATATCTGTTTATATATACTAATTGAAGGGCAAATAATACAATACGCAACACATTATTCAAACATTTTTTTATTGAGAAGATCTCATTTTTTACTTATAATTCATTTAATATTAATAAAAAATTATATGCATTCTTTATCTATTTCACCTGCTTCTCAGATATTGACAGCCGTCGCGTATGGAGGAGGGACAGCCATTGAATATGTGTATAGCCGGTCTATACTTCAAGGTCGATCGCACTTTTTCTGTTTTCTCTCAAATATATTTCAACTGAATTGTGTTGTACGAGTGGCTAATCAATTTTTAGCTACTTCGGGTAAATCTCTTTCGGAACGGGTAGTCAATTATTTTCCTCTTTGTCTTAGCGGAGGAATCTATTTTTTGACTACCTTAAAAGTAAAAAATGTATATCTAAAAACATTTATCTACTCATTAGAAAAACATGTAGGGACGCTCAGCGTCATTAGTTTCATTGCGGTTACGGGGCTAAGGCTCTATTTGAATCTTTACCTAGAATTGATTTCTGCCTCCCTGTTATTTGGACTTACGATCGCCAATGAACACAATTGCTTTCCTCCCCCTTTTTCTGGCCATTTTTCCCGATTTCTCCATTCAGCGTTTTTAGTAGGGCAGGTGGTACTTAACACGTCAATCATTAGAATTGTTTGTGCCTTGGAGCTTTTTTCTGAAGTAAACCAATTATTCTATTCAGATACATTCTACGAAGAAGAACCAGCCCATCGTGTGACTATTCAGGAATTGGAAAGAAGAGGCAAGGATCAATACAAAAACATTTTTACAGAAGATGTGTATTACGCTCTCCATACTCTTTGCGCAGATTATAAATACAAGGTCAATTGGTCTCATCTCAACAAAAGAGATATTCTCCCCGCAATGGGAAATACAGACGTCCCATTGACTGAATTCACCCGCTTATTCGATCGAATTACATGGAATCGCTATTGGGATGATGTGCGAGTGCAATTGCAAGACGATGTCCGTTTGAAAGAATTAGGATTTGCAGCAACAAAAGAAGAGAATGAAAATGAAAAAATAAATTCCGAAATTGCTTACGTCCGAAATAACTTTATGCGGCTTATAGACTCCATACAGCAACGAAATATTCAAAATAAAATGGGGACGGCGATTAACTATGAACTTGTCTCTATGTATTGTGATCGAATATTGCGGTACTGTTTAGAAAAGGAACGGGAATGGGATGAGTGGCAAGAAAAAGCAAAACAAGGAGAGTCTTGTCAAGAAAAGATTCGAGAATGTGAAGCAGCCATTGCATATACATTGTCGGAATTAGCCATTCAAGGAGGAGAATATTGTTCTGATGGTAAATTAGAAGCGATCGAAAATTGCGCTTTCCGGAACATGCCAAAAAAAGGTCTCTCTTTGGATGAAAGAATTTCATTAACTCTTCAAGCAGTAAGAAAAACGACCGTTCAACATAAGTATACTGAAATTGTGCGATACTTCCAGTTTTTGTTTTTTCTAGATCGCCTTGATCTTCATTTGTTTAACCACTGTGTGAGCGCATATGATTTGGGAAGAATTTGGGGATTGCCTAGTCTAAATGGGCAGAAACCCATATTCAGTTTTTTGATGAAGAATTGCAAGCTAATAAAACTTTTATATCCCCTCAATCCTGAGATTACCTATAATCAGTCTTTCATTGTGAATTATATAGAAGAGATGATTGGACACGCGGGAATCAGCAAAGCCAGTATCTATGACTGGTGGCATAATTGGATAGATCGACAAGAACTAGACGACAAAGAAAAAAATGAGTTGCATGATGAGTTAAATCAGAAGTGCAGCATCAAAAAAATTCCTTTTGAGATCGAAAATCCAAACGACTCAAATAAACCGATTATTAATCATCTATTCCTTGTGGCGATGCTGCAGGAAATGGGAATTCTTAGCGGAAAGCAAAAACACCTAAGAGTGTGATTAAGAGGGTGTTGACTAACCTCTAGTGAAGAACTTATGATACTCAATCATTTTAATATCGTAGATCTAACTCAGCCTCTTTCCGAAAATGTTCCAACTTGGAATGGATCATGTGGATTTTGCATTGAAATAAAAAAAGATTACGATCAAATGTTTCGTGTACAGCAAGTGAAGATGCACGCCGGTGTAGGGACCCATATGGACGCCCCTTCGCATAGAATTCAGGGGGGGGTGTCCATTGCTGATATTCCCGTAGAGCAATTAGTTGTTCCTATTTGTTTGATAGACGTTTCAGAGAAGGCGGAAGCCGATTATGAAATTTCCGTTCAAGATATTCAAGATCATGAGGCGAAACATGGGTTAATTCCTTCAAATTCTCTTGTGATTGCCTACACCGGATGGGGACGTTTTTGGATGAAGGGAGATGCTTATCGAAATATGGATGCGAAGGGTCAAATGCACTTCCCTGCTTTTTCTGCTGAGTCTGCAGAGCTTTTACTCAAGCGGAATATTTCTGGCATTGCAATTGATACTCTTTCGCCTGACTGTTTAGATCTAGAGTTTACTGTTCACAAGCTGATTTTAGGTGCAGGCAAGTATATCATTGAAAATATTGGCGATTGTTCGCAGCTTCCTGCTAGAGAAAGTTATGCTATTGCACTCCCTTTACGTGCGGAAAATAGCACGGAATCCCCAATGCGAATTATCGCCTTGGTTCCGCATTAGAGAGTTCTTGTTCCTTACAATGTCTTATGAGCATGAATAAGCATATTTCTCCTGTTGATATTTTTTGCATTCAAACGATTCATGGCATACATACGAATGTAAACATCCATTGGTGGGGCTGGTAATTCACCACCTTCCCATTTAATTACAGCTGCAGGGGACACTCCAAAAACTTTCCCAAAAGTGGTCGTTGTCATTTCAAAATACTTCCGGATAAAGCGTAATTCACCTGCTTGCAATGGAGTAGGTTTATGAATCAACATTTTTAGCACTTCTTTCTGAAGTATATTTAGATTAATATCTAGAATCCACTCTCCCAAGATTTTTTTCATAGGTGCATCGATAAGCTCGATAGGAAAGCCTAAATCTGTATATGTAAACGTTTCAATCTTTTTTTCGTTCATAACGGTTAACTCTTTAATACGTGCATAACAGTGATAATCATCATTCCTGAGTCATCAAATGCAATGATGATACGGGCATCAATTTCATCGAGCGTTTTACCTCTTTAGAGTTTATCAGGTCTGTAACCGCACCTGGTTATTTATTATTATGAACATAAATGCTTTGCAAAAAGTACCAACGAAACGATTGTTTCGCCCACTCTTCTATTTTTTCCCGTATTTTTGTGGGTGCCAAGGTACTAAATAGGGTAATTTCTTTATCGAGCAGTCGATAGGTGAGATGTCTAGCCGTCTCTATGGAGAATGTTTCTTCCAATCTACAAAGACATTTCTTATAGGTGCGATGTCGAAGGCATACTCTCCCTATTCCAAGACATACAAGAAAAAAAGGGGCCAATATCCCCCATTCCCATCCAGAAATAAAAGTGGATAGAAGACCTAACAATAGTAAACAAAAAAAGAGAAGTGTTTCTTTGAAAGAAGTCACAATGGGCCCCATCCATCTTCTCCAGTGAGAAGATGATTGGTAGGCAAACAATTCTTCGAATTGTGGTTCCTCGTACATCATTCTCCCTACATGAGCCAATTCATGTGCAATCAGTTCTTTTCGACTGTACATCCCCAACCAAGTAGAACGGTTTCGAAAGGGGGGCTCGTAACTGCAAAAAAGCAGCCGTGGGAGAATTTTCAGTGAGTTGGAAAATCCATGTGGAAGCTCCATGCCAAGGAGCCAACTGGAAATTGCTGAAAAACAAAAGGATCCAATCGGGTTGAACGCCATATAATGGTTCGGTAATGGCAAAAGCTTCTCTTAATGCCTCTTCCGATTTTTCTTCTTCTAACTGAAAAGGAAATTCTTGCCCTTTCTCTCTTAGAGATTTTTCTAAATTTTCGCAAAAGGCGATTCTTTCTTCAAATTTGGCTTCTGTCTCTTGGGGACCTGGGATAAAACCACGAGAATTCCAATGGGGGAACCAATTTTCTTTCATTTTTCCCTATTTTGTTGAAACCAGAACGAATTTATGGCAGTCTCTAGAACAAAAATCAATGTATTTCGCGCGAAAGGAAAATATGCTTACGGAAAATTACGAAGAATTTACAGAAGCGCAAATCAATATTTTAAAACGATATGTTACGAACTCTTCAAGTCATATCTTTGCCCTACGTAACTTACCTGAAGTCATTAAAGGGGCTCTCTTTTCTCGCTATTCCCGTTCGACCTTAGGATTGCGATCTCTTTTGCTCAAAGAATTTATTGTGAATAATGATGAAGCTGCTTTTGAATCAATTGTCGGCAAGCTTTCGAATGAAGAAGACGAAGAGCAGCAATCTCGAGAACAGATGGAAGCAATAAAAAAAGCCCAATCCTTCTATGACCGTATTCTAGATGGATATGGAGATGATTCTATTGGTGAGCTGGGAGGAGCCCATTTAGCCTTAGAAAATATTTCTATGATTGCGGCAAAATTTTTAGAAGATAGCCGCATCGGTGGATCGCCATTAGAAAAATCGACCCGCTATGTCTATTTTGATCAGAAAGTGAAAGGGGAATATTTGTTTTATCGAGAACCTGTTCTGATGACTTCTGCCTATCGCGACTCCTATTTAGAAACATGCAATATGTTGTTTGACACCTATAGCCGATTGATTCCACAAGTGATGACAATAATGGAAAACCGATTTCCTAAGGACCCGGCAGCTTCTAAGGTAGCTTACACTGCAGCCTTGCGAGCCAAGGTACTCGACTGTTTGCGAGGATTGCTCCCTGCGGGAACATTGACCAATATGGGAATTTTTGGAAACGGCCGTTTTTTTGAACAGCTCCTTCACAAACTGCACTGCCAAAATTTGGCTGAATTGCAAGCGATAGGCAAATCAAGTTTTGAAGAACTCTCTAAGGTCATTCCCTCTTTTGTAAGACGAGCAGACCTTTCGCATCGCTCTCACCAAAGCTATGAGCAATTTCATGAAACAATGGACACAGAGCTCAAACAAATTTCTAAAGAATTTCTCACGGACTGCCAACGAACACCGTCTCATACAGTCCGTATTGTATCATATGATCCGGAAGCAGTAACGAAAGTAGCTGCAGCTCTTCTCTTTGCGGTTGGAAATAAAAGTTTGTCCGATATTCAGGAGTATGTAAAAAAGCTCTCCGAAGAAGAAATCGGGCGAATTCTCGATGCAGGATGCAATGCGCGGGAAAATCGAAGACATAAATCACCTCGTGCTTTGGAGCATGCTCACTTTACTTTTGAGATATTGACCGACTTTGGAGCTTACCGCGATTTACACCGCCATCGGATGCTCACACAAGAAAGACAATTTCTTACGTGTGAGTATGGATTTTCCATCCCCCCTGAATTGCAGGATACTCCTTTGCAAGACGACTATTGCCAAGCAATGCACCAAGCCAAACGGGTCTATGACTTAATTGCTGCAGAATTACCCGAAGAAGCACAGTATGTAGTTCCTATGGGGTACCATATTCGATGGTACTTTCACATAAATCTCAGAGCCCTACAATGGCTTTGCGAACTTCGCTCCTTACCGGCAGGTCATCCAAGTTATCGGCATATTGGACAAATCATGGCTCGCCAAGTCTCTGATCTATTTCCCTCATTCGAGAGATTCTTCAAGTTTGTCGATTATGAAGGATACGAACTTGGCCGTTTAGGCCAAGAACAACGAAAAATTGACAAGCAACAATCGGTTCTCATATAATCCATTCATAAAACTTCAAAATTGGAATTTAATCGCTTGAGTGCAGTGAACAACAAAGGAAGTCTATTTGGCGGTATTTTGCTTGTAGCGGGTTGCTGTATAGGAGTTGGAATGTTAGGACTTCCTATTCTTAGCGCGCAAGCAGGTTTTCAACCCTCATTATTTATTTTTGCGATCTGTTGGCTTTTTATGATCAGCACAGGGCTTCTTCTCGTAGAAGTGCATAGCTGGTTTGGGAAAGAAACAAGCCTCGTCACCATGGCAAAAACAACCTTGGGTTTTCCAGGCCAATTAATGAGTTGGTTGGTCTATTTATTTCTATTTTATTCTTTTATGGTAGCCTATCTCGCTGCTAGCGGTTCACTCATCGCCGATTTTTTTGGAGAATTTTCCTCTGTGTCATTCCCTCATTGGGTTGGAAACCTCTTTTTTTGCTTTCTTTTTGCCCTGCTTCTTTTTTTCGGGACCGGAGTTGTCGATTGGTGTAATCGTTTACTAATGCTAGCACTCATGATTGCTTATCTATTGCTCGTAGTCAATGGCGCATCTCATGTCAATTCCTCTTTCTTAGCACACAAACACTGGAATGCGGTAACAGCTGCGATTCCCGCTGCAATTGTTTCTTTTGGATTTCATAATCTCATTCCCAGTTTATCTAATTATTTTCATGGGAGGGTAAAACCACTGGTTCTTTCCATTGTCATTGGAAGCGCTATTCCATTATTGGTATATATAGTTTGGCAATGGATCATTCTTGGCATTGTCCCCCCCCAAGAATTTGCCCAAGCAATCAATAAGGGAGAAATTGCAACAGAAGCCTTGCGAGAGGCTGTTGGAGCTTCTTGGATCGTCGATATTGCGCAATTTTTTGCCTTATTTGCAATTATCACTTCTCTCTTAGGCGTCTCTCTGAGTTTTGTCGACTTCTTGGCTGATGGTTTGCGAATCCAAAAAAATGTAAGGGGAAGAATTATTTTGATCCTTCTCGTCCTTGTACCTCCTTTGCTTTTTGCAGGAATCTATCCCTCCATTTTTCTCACTGCTCTAAATGCTGCTGGAGGATTCGGCGCCGTCATTTTATTTGGAATCCTTCCAGTCTTAATGGTATGGAAGGGGCGCTACGTGCAAAATAGGAATGCATCACCCCTTCTTTTTGGGGGAAGACCTCTCTTGCTTCTTCTTTTTTTCTTTTCTGTTTGGGTGATTCTACTTCAATTTATATGAACCTACCCGCCTCTAATCAATTTGTTTTACATACTGCATTTCAACCTACGGGTGACCAGCCACAGGCCATTCATAAATTGACGAATGGTGTTCTAGAGCGTAAGCAATCGCAAGTATTGTTGGGGATTACAGGTTCAGGAAAAACATTTACTATGGCCAATGTCATTGCCAATGTACAAAAACCAGCGCTTATTTTGGCTCACAATAAGACACTAGCTGCGCAGCTCTACCAAGAATTTAAAACCTTTTTTCCGGAAAATGCGGTCGAATATTTTGTCTCTTATTATGACTATTACCAACCAGAAGCATACGTTCCTCGTACAGATACCTATATTGAAAAGGACATGTCGATCAACGACAAAATTGACAAAATGCGTTTAAGTGCGACGAGATCTCTTCTAGAAAGGTCTGATGTCATTATTGTCTCTTCGGTTTCGTGTATTTATGGACTAGGTTTACCCGAATACTATCGTGGAATGAACTTAACCATGACAGTTGGGCAGGAAAGAGGAAGAGAGGATCTCTTGCTTCATCTTGTAGAAATGCAATACAAGAGAAATGACGTCGATTTCATCCGAGGAACATTTCGAGTCCGGGGAGATATCTTAGATATTTTTCCAGCCTATGAAGATGATGTAGCCATCCGGATAGACATGTTTGGAGATGAAATTGAACAAATCACCGAAATTGATCCTTTAACTGGAAAAGTCAAAAAAAGAATTTCTACTGTCACTATTTATCCAAGCTCTCACCATGTGACACCCGAAGGAGTGCGATGGCATGCGATCGAAACTATCCGAGCCGAACTCGAAGAGAGAAAGCAATTTTATGAAAAAGAAAATAGACTGCTTGAACTGGAGAGGATTCAACAACGGACCATGTATGATCTCGAAATGCTTCGAGAGGTAGGAACTTGTAAAGGAATTGAAAATTACTCTCGTCATTTCAGTATGCGAGGCCCTGGCGATCCTCCTCCCTGTTTATTCGATTATTTCCCTTCTGATTACCTTCTTTTTATCGATGAGTCACACCAGACACTTCCCCAATTGCATGCCATGTATAATGGAGATCGGGCTCGGAAAAACACCCTCGTTGAATTTGGCTTTCGACTTCCCTCTGCATTTGACAATCGCCCCTTGAAATTCGAAGAAGTGTACCAACGGATCAATCAAGTCATTTATGTATCGGCGACCCCAGGCACGTGGGAAATCAAGGAAGCGGGAGGAGAAATCGTGGAACAGCTCATACGCCCCACAGGCCTGCTAGATCCTGTGATTGAAGTCCGTCCGGCTTCAGGACAGGTGGATGATTGTTTAGCTGAAATTCGGATGCATGTATCTAAAGGTGGACGAGTGCTTGTCACTACCCTGACAAAGCGGTTGGCTGAAGAATTGGCAAAATATTTGGTGGAATTGAGCGTCAAAGCCAAATACCTTCATTCTGATATCGATACGATTGAAAGGATGCAAATCATTCGAGATCTGCGTATTGGTACTTTCGATGTATTAATTGGAATTAATTTGCTCCGCGAAGGACTTGATATACCTGAAGTTTCTCTCGTGACTATTTTAGACGCAGATAAGGAAGGCTTCTTGCGGAGTGAAACTTCGTTGACTCAAACTTGTGGACGAGCTGCTCGAAACGCAGAAGGAAGGGTGATTATGTATGCTGATACAGTCACGAAATCAATGCAAAGAACCTTGGACATTACCCAGGCTCGGAGAGCCTACCAAGAAGAGTACAATACAAAGCACGGTATTATTCCCCAAACAGTAAAAAGAGAAATTTCTGTCCTCGTCGAACCAGAAGAGAGTCAAGTCGATGCTCCTTTGGGATTTGCCGACCACGCGCTACAAGCTGCCGAAGAGAAACACCATTATTTGACAATAGAAGAGATCCGTCAAAAAATAATTGAATCTGAAAAAGAAATGAAAAGAGCTGCCAAAGAAATGCATTTTGAAGAAGCAGCCCAATGGCGAGATACCTTACGACAATACCAGCAAATGGAAATTTCTTTATTATAAAAAATATTGCAATTTATTAATTTCCACAAAAAAAACTTGGAAATAATACGCATTTATTATATGATCTCACTTCCTAGTAAATTAATTAACAAAGGAGCTTAACATGGCTATTCATCTTCAAAGTTTGTATCAACTAGTAACTATCCCCCCAACTCGTTGGTTGGCAGTCCTTAACGGTTTTATTGCTTCCACTTCTGTAGGCAAAGAGACAGCTTATGACATAAAACAAAGTTTCGGCAAATGGACAAAAACGCATGAGTTTGCTAGATTTGTATTTGCTGACGCCCTCACGTTTTCCGCTACAGGAGCTCTTGTTCGTTCTCTTCCTCAGATGAACATAAAATATGTTGGAAGCTTTATAGCGTCTCGTTATTACTATCCCGCTTTGCTTGTCATACCTGGTATGAAAGAAATAGTACAGTTGTTGAACCAGACCGAAATCTTTGATGATCATAAGACATGTCGTCATATAGCGGAGACCATAATCGCAGGGTGTACCAAAATCGAAAGCATAGCCGCAAAAGCTTCTCCATTCATTACTTGTGTAGGTCTCTATGCAGCAAGAGCTACCCTGCTCACAAATCCAGGTTCTACTACCCTAGCTATTATTTGCTTGGTAGCAAATCTCTATATGCAATTTGGTAGTGATGGTGGTAATGGTGGTGCTGGTGGTGGTGCCTCAAAGACAGACGAAGCAACAGGCAGACGCAGATCCGCAGACCAAGGGAGAGCTGATCCAATTAAAAAAGAGTCAAAGAAAAACGACTTGGAAGAATCAGGAAAGACCCCAACGATAACAGAAACGGACTCAACAGGAAGTAAATAGGACTCTTTCTATATTTATCTAGTATAGTTACTTTCAATCAGTATGGGGTTACCCCATACTGATTTTTTTTTGATAAATTCATTTTAGTCTTTCAAGCAAAATTGAACACAAAGACACGAAGACTGAAAGACACGAAGAAGTCTGTAAGGACGTCGGTTGGTGGGTGCAATTACTCTTTGTGCCTTTGTGTTGCATTCTTCTAAACTATTGATACACTTTTGCTTCTAATGTATTCCAGAGCGATCAGTAGCTGATCTTGAATAAAGGTTTATTAGAATTACAAAACACCCTCTAAGAATATTTGCAAAAGAATGGAAAGTCAGCAATTGCCAGGATTTCTTTATCTCCTTGGCTATCTCCATACACATATAAAGTAATTCCAGACAAAGAACCGAGATATTCTTCCAATCGTTTTTTCTTTTCAGGTCCCCAGCAATTCTCTCCCCGTAATCGTCCTGTAATTTTTTCTTGGATAACTTCTAGTTCAGAGGCTAATACTTTTTCAAACCGATGGCGGCTCCCCCATGGTTCTAAGTAAAAAGCAAATGAGGCGCTTACTAAAAGACATCGATGTCCTTGGGATTGGTGCCATGCCAAGGCAGTAAGAGCCTTTTGTTTCAAATATTGATCTAGTCGATTATGAGCATATTTTTGTCCCATTTTTTTGATTTCTGTCCAGGGTATGTCATAGAAAAAATAGGTAATTATTTTTTCCTTTATTCTCTTTCTTGTACATTTTCCGAATAAAAACTTGATAAAATCGGGCATTAAGTATAAAAAACCAAATAATGATTTATAAAATCCTTTTGTATACAATAAAAAAAATAAAAAAGAATCTCGGTTTGTGATCGTATGATCGAAATCAAATACTGCAACAATAGAGTGATTTTTTTTCTTCTTCCTATTCATGATTGACTCATTATATACGAATTCTTATTTTTTGAGAGGAACATGCGGTTTGTCTTAGATCCAATTGCTTTGTTTCTTTTGTTTGTAGGTCTTTTAGCAATTGTCTTATATAAATCTTGGTTGCCAAAAGGGCTGACTCCTTCCCTTTTCTTCTCGAGAGTTCGAGACCTGCAGTTTTTTTCTCCCCTTAGCTACTACGCTTTTCTTCCTTCTTTTCTCCATCGATTGGCTTTTTGTTGTTTAAGTATTGCATTTATCGACCCCCATGTTTTATTTCCTATTTCATCGATAAAACAAGAAGGTAGTGAGCAAGAAATAGCAAAAGAAGGAGTTGCCATCTACCTTGTTCTCGATCAATCGGGTTCCATGGCTAAATCCATTGTTTTAGATGGAAAGAGCATCCCTAAAATCGAACTATTAAAAAAAATGACACGAGAATTCATCGATAATGACTCCTCTGATCTAATGGGTCTTGTAGAATTTGCTCGGATTCCCCGTGTACTCGTCCCTCTCACATTGGATCGAGAAAGTCTTACAAGAGAGTTAGAGCAACTGCATGTCGTACAACAACCAGAGGACGATGGAACCGCTATGGGCTACGCGATTTACAAAACGGCCCGATTACTCGCTGCGACAAAACACTTTGCGCAAGAAAGAATTCCCGATTATCCATCTCCTTACGAAATTAAAAGTGCTATCATTGTCGTTGTTACAGATGGTTTTCAAGATCCCAGTCACTTAGATCGTGGAAATATTTTGCGAACAATGGAGCTTGACGATGCAGCGGCTTATGCAAAGAAAGAGGGAATTCGTTTGTATGTGATTAATATCGATCCTTCTCTTTCCACCCCGGCATATGCCCCCCAACGAAGGCAATTGCAAAATACTACTGAAATGACGGGTGGGCAATTTTATATAGTCAATGCCCCGCAAGATTTACGAGAATTATACAATACCATTGCGCATTTGGAAAAAGGGAGTGCAAAACTCCGCGTGACCGATACTGGCAATTTCGAGAGATTTTCTCTCTATCCTTTTTTTACACTGCTAGGGTGGTTAGCATTATTTTTCGCTCTTATCAGTGACTTTTTTATTTTTAAAGTCATTCCATAAATAGAAGGAGAGTACTATGGAGCAAATTGATTTTTACTTTCCTGAGTTGTCTATCCTCTTTCTCTTTCTCCCTCTTCTTATCCTCGGAGAGTGGTGGTTATATCGCTACCGGAAAAAACAGCTTCAGGCATTTAATTCTTCTCCTTCCCTTATTTACCTATTGCAACATCGATCATCAAAACTGCAAAAGATCAAAACTGTCGGATGGATTTCTATTTTTGTATTGCTTTGTGTAGCATGTATGGATCCCTTCGGCAATATTCGGTACAAAAATTTTTCTTCAAAAAAAAATAGTGAACATGAGGAGCGGCACGCGATCCTCTTTTTGGTAGACGTTTCTGCTTCGATGTTGGTTCCCGATGGAGCAAATGGGGAAACGAGGTTGGAAACAGCGAAAAAAATCATGGAAGATGTGGTAAGAAACAGTCGAGGAGAAATGGTTGCTCTCTACGCATTTACCTCCGCATTGACCCCTTTGGTGCCATTGACTCTTGATTACATCTTTACTAGATTATCAATCAATGACGTAGAAGTAAATGAGGGAGGAATGGGGGGCACTGCCTTTGAGCCTTCTCTTCGAGAATTTGCCGCGCAAGCATTTCCACACCGTTCTTCTCTCCATTTTTCAGTGATTCTATTGTCAGATGGAGGAGACAATTTGCTCGGTACTTTGCAAGGGAAAGAAAAAGAAAAAAAAATCGGGGATATCCTAGCTACCCTTCCCGATCCTGAGGCATTTCATCTTCATCTATATACTATTGGGATTGGTTCGGATGAAAAACGGTTGATTCCGGGTGTTACTTTTCGGGGCCGAGAGGTGTATTCTGCACTAGAGCCCGAAATCCTAGAGAATCTTGCACACAAGGGAGAAGGGATATACTTTACGGCCTCTCAATGGTCGACGTGGAATCTAGCGAGGGAAATCATACACCAAATTGAAAACACTGCTGTGGAAGCCACATACCATCAGAAAAAAAGAATAGGAATGACAAGCAAAAATGCCCTTATCGATCTCTATTATCAAATTCCACTTGGAATCGCGTTGTTATTTTATTCTTTCTATTTGTTACTTCCCGATGCTTTCGAATCCCAACATAAAAAAAAGTCATCATGAAATTTCTTTATTTTATTTTTTTTGTAGCAACGTTGCATGGAATGGAAAATGGGGATGCAAAAGGAATGGCTCTTTGGGAAGCAGGAGATTATAGAGCTGCTATAAGCATGTATGAAACTCTATTGCCTTTCCATTCTTCAGAATGGAAACGAACAAGAATTTTGTATAATTTAGGGGTGCTTCACCTAGTACAAAATGATCCGGCAAAGGCTCTTTCTCTCTTCCAGCAGATTCAATTGTCAAACCTGCTTCTTCCCGGTTTTGCAAAAGATGTGACCTGGCATCTAGCAATTGCCTATTTTGAAATGGCTTCTTATTTTTCACAATCGACAACACCTTTTATTGCGGAGGAAAAAATCTTTCTCATGCAAAGTCTCTATGCGATGGAATTGGCGTACCGATTGCATTGCGAAGGAAAAAAGGAATGCCTAATAGATCCATTACTTGTGAAATGGAAAGAAGCGATAGAGGATAAACTCCGTTTTTTAGACACACAACCTGACATTCCTGCAGAAGAACCGGAAGTATGGTTGCTGCCATTGAAACAAGCGCTTGCGCAGGCCCACCTCTCTTTCCAATCTTTTCTCTTGTATTCCATGAGCCAAAATGGAGGCTCTCCTCCTAACGTAGATAGAA
>JABDGJ010000007.1:33517-34420 GCA_013286075.1 Chlamydiota bacterium | reverse complement strand
TTTTACCAAAAAAGCCGCTGAGGTGATGCGAAATCGAATTCTCGAAAAAACACATTACAAAGTATTTATTTGCACATTCCATAGTTTAGGAGCTCGTATTTTGCGAGAGTCGATCGAAAAGTTAGGGTATCGAAGAGATTTTGTCATTTATGACGAAGAAGATGTGACTAAACTGCTAAAAATATGTGTGGAAGAGCTTCAATTAGGGAGCAAGGTAGAAGTAAAGCCCCTTCGATACCTCATTTCTCAGGCAAAAAATTCCCTCCGAGCTCCCGAAGAAATTCGAACTGAAGATCTCCACTCTGAAATAGAATTTGCTTTTCCTGAGGTATACAAGCTATATCAAAAAAAATTAAGAGAATTATTCATGACAGTGACAATCTTTGCATGATACCTGTTGTTCGTTGGGATTTCCTCGGATCGGAGTCCGTTTTTCATTTTCTCGACTTCCAAGGTTTCCATATCGATGGTAATTATTACTCAAACTTACCTCTCGTAAAAAGTGCAATAGCTCTATTCGACCATTTGCCATGACTGGTTCCAAGTGCAAGTGACAAGCATGGATAGCGAGCTTATCTACTATAGATGATTCAGGAAGCCGAAGCAATCGAACTCTTTTGATTTCGCCTTTTTCAATTCTTTTTACAAATTCGACATCTGATTCTAAAATATATTCAATAAAAGAAGGTGTTGATAGCAATTGTAATTGAGAGTAGACAGATTTATCTTGTACTGATACGTCTAAGACAGATTCGCATGTAATGGCAGCACCGATAATTCTCAATAGATCGATGAGAGAATCTCCTGCTTGTACTCGAAAAGTAATTTTTGGGTGTGGAACATACGATTGAAAATTATCTTGGCCAAGAATTGCACTTGGGTCATGTGCTTTAGAAAAATATT
>JABDGJ010000007.1:0-33507 GCA_013286075.1 Chlamydiota bacterium | reverse complement strand
ATAGTAGATAAGCTCGCTATCCATGCTTGTCACTTGCACTTGGAACCAGTCATCTGCTTTAGAAAAATATTCTTCAAAGAAAAATGAATAATTTTTAAGGCTTGCTTTCCATAAGGAAAGATCGATCTGTGAGGAAAATTTATTTTCAACAGACTGTGAAAATGTGAGAACAGTCGGAGAAAGTTTCTTTCCTTCCGTTGGTAAAGAAATTTGCGTAGGTTTCATCAGTTGCACTAAGTAATTTGGACCGCCAGCCTTTGCTCCTTTTCCAAAACTACTTTCTTTGCAACCACCAAAAGGTTGTCTTTCTACAATCGCACCTGTGATGGTTCGATTGATGTAGCAATTTCCTGCTTCCACTCGAGATTTCCACAGTTCTTGTTCTCGCTCATCTAGAGATTGAATTCCTGCTGTAAGGCCATAAGCATTTTTGTTCATTATGCTCATTGCCTCTTCAAAATTTTCTGCGCGTACGAGCCCAAGTACTGGCCCAAACAATTCGTTTTGGAAAGTGAAAGAATCTGCGGTTACACCCATTTTAATTCCAGGAGACCATAATTGAGGGTTGTGTTTGTCTTGTTTGGGTTCTAATAGCCATGTTTCTCCAGGCTCTAATTGGGTAAGACCTCTTAATAAAGCGGGACCAGGCCTTCGAATTAATGGATTGACTTTTGTTTTTAAATTCCATTGTGAGCCTACCGATAAACTAGTTGCTGCATCGCGCAGTTGCTGTAAAAAATGGGTATCTTCATAGACTTGCTTTTGTAGTATCGCAAGACTGCATGCACTGCATTTTTGCCCTGCATGTCCAAAAGCCGATTGCAGAAGATCTCGAATTGCAATGTCTCGATCTGCCATGTCGGTGATGACCATACTATTTTTTCCACCTGTTTCTGCTAGGAGATGAATTCCTGGACGGATGCGTAGAAATAATTTTGCTGTTTCTGTCGCTCCCGTTAGAATCACTGTTGAGATGCGAGAATCTTTGATAAGAGAACTTCCTATGGGTTCATCTTCGCAATTGATAAATTGGAGTATGGAGCGACTCACCCCTGCTTTCCAAAATAACTGCACTAAATACCATCCCACCAAGACAGATTCTGGGGCGGGTTTAAAAATTACTGCATTTCCTGTTGCTAAAGCAGCTAGAATTCCTCCCGCGGGAATAGAGCATGGAAAATTCCAAGGAGGAGTGACAAGGACAACCCCATTTGGCTCCCAATGGATATCTGGTAGTTGATTCCATTCGCCCAAATTAAACCGGTAGTATTCTGCAAAATCAATCGCTTCGGAAATTTCTCCATCAGCTTCGGTTATTGTTTTTCCAGTATCTGCCATCATGACACCGATTAAATCACTCCGACTCTTTCGAAATTCTTGCGCTACGTTACTCAATATTTGCATTCTTTCTTCTACTGTTGTTTTTCCCCACTCTCGGCTAGCGGATGTAGCAGTTGTTACAGCAAGTTCTATTTGACTTTGAGAAGCTAAGGCATATTTATATAATGGAACTTCTGGAAAGGCTGGATCGAATCCCACCGCAAATTTTTCTCCATTTTCCAGAGTTTGTCCTTGAATGATGAGGGGAATATTTGGAAACGTCCGAGATTCCCATTTCTTTTTAATTTCTTCCGCCCACTCTCGATTCGCGGGCAATGACCAATCAGTGTCTGGTTCATTGTAAAATTGGTGTACACATAGTGATGAACTGTCTTCTTCTTTCCGATTTTGCTGCCGTCGAGGCAGAGTCGAAATCGTAGTACTTTTTTTGCAAGCCTGAGCAAAAAATTGAATCTGCTCTTTCCATTCAGAAGATCCAGGAATCAAGCCAAAAACGTGTCTAAGAAAATTTTCAGGGGCCGTATTTTCATCTAGTCTTCGGACCAAATAAGCAACCGCATTTTGAAATTCCTCTTTTTTTGCAGCAGGACAATAGAGGAGCATATCTCCCGCTAATTCTTGTACTACCCTTCGAATAGGGTCAGCCATCCCCTCCAGCATTTCAAAGCATACTTCGTTTTCTACTCCGTTTTCTGCTCGCAAGAGCAATGCATAGGAAATATCAAAAACATTATGGCTTGCTATTCCAAGGTGAACTGCTTGCGTATGTTTTTTGAGAAAACCGTAATGCATCATTTTTTTGTAATTGGCATCGACCTCTATTTTTGAGGTATAGGGTGGTTGTGGCCATTCATGAAGAGCTGACTCTACCTGTTCCATAGCAAGGTTGGCCCCTTTTACGATTCGAATCTTGATGGGTGCTCCTCCTGCTGCTATTCGTTGCAATGCCCATTCTGTCAATTTTTGTTGGATGAGAAAAGAATCGGGTAGATAACTCTGTAGAACAATTCCTGCTTCATATTGGTGAAATTCTTCTTCGTTCAGAACTTTGCAGAATAATGCGACGCTCAGATGAAGATCTTTGTATTCTTCCATATCCAGATTGACAAATTTGGAAACTTGTTTTCCATCTTGTCTTTTGAAAGAATTTTTTTTAGCGATTCGATATAGCTCGCGCAATCGTTCCGATAAAATCTCTAGAGTGTCTTCCCAGGCTAGCAGATGAATTTGACTATAAATTGTTGAGATTTTGATCGACACATACTCAATTTCGGGTTTGGTTAAGTCATCCAAATAAACTTGCAAACGACGCAGAGCTTCTTCCTCCCCTAAAATGGCTTCTCCCAAGTGATTTAAATTGATCCGAACTCGTTGGTGAAATCTTTTTCGGATATGCTCTAATAAAGACTTTTCTTCTCCTGGCAAAATGACATTTTCCGTTTCTTTTCTAATCATCCGCATGGTTAAAGGGACAGTGACAAAAGAAAAAGGTTTTCCAAGAATTTTAAAAGCTTGTAAAGCGAACTTTTTATACCAAGGCAAATAGGCGGGGATTCCTATCGTTTCAATGACGTAGCTCAATTGGTCAGCTACTCTGGTCCATTTTTGACTTCGGAAACATTGATCTGTAAGTGTGGTGATAAAAGTTTTTCCAATGGGATCATTCATCATCCTTGCAAGTTCGCTCTGTTGTTTTTTTTCTTTTTTTGTTTGGACTCGAGCTGCTTCTTGAAGGATCAGAGAAGAAAGTGCAATGGCTTTCTCTTCTCGCTCAAGAGGAGAAAGAGATTTCCCCTTTACAGTTTGAATAAGTAATTTGGCTTTGTTGATCAATGCGGATTCTTTCATACTGTTACCTATTCCCTAAAAAAAGAAAAAATGAGGACTGATGTTAGCAAATGATCAAATTTAAAAAAAAGCTTTTCGATTGCGAAGATATTGGACTGGTTTGTACACTTGCCACTATGAAATATTTCTCTATCATTTGTTGTATTATTATTGCCTGTTTTTTAGCTACTGTACAAGCAATGGCTACCGTTCGCGTAGGAGCTGATCTCCTTTTTTCTCCAATGTATGAGCCTCTTTTATTAGGGAAGAAAGTAGGGCTGATTACCAACCAAACGGGGATCAATTCAGAAGGAGAATCGACAATTGCTGTTTTCAAGAAAAATGCTCCTCGTTTTGGTTATACACTAGACGCTCTTTTTGCTCCTGAGCATGGCCTTAATGGAGCTATACTAGCAGAAAAGCACGTTCCTAATAGTCGAGACAATGATGGAATTCCCATTTTTAGTTTATATGGCGACACGAGAAGACCAACGACTGATATGCTGGCAAACCTTTCTCTTCTCGTTTTTGATATTCAAGATATTGGAGCCAGATCATATACGTATATTTCTACTCTTTTTTACGCAATGGAAGAAGCTGTAAAAGCCCATATTCCTGTGGTTGTACTCGATCGACCCAATCCCTTGGGTGGGTTGTTGGTCGATGGGGCTATTCTTCGGAATAAATGGCGCTCCTTTGTTGGTTACACCAACATTCCCTATTGTCACGGCTTAACTATAGGAGAGCTTGCACAGTACTTTAATGCAGAATACTCTGTGGGATGCCAATTAATCGTTGTTCCTATGCAAGGGTGGAAACGATCTATGACATTTGAAGAAACCGGTTTGCTCTGGATTCCAACAAGTCCTCATATTCCAGAATCGCGCACTCCATTCTATTACCCAACAACAGGTATTCTTGGAGAGCTTTCCTTGGTTAGCATTGGAATCGGATGCACCTTTCCTTTTCGAGTCATTGGAGCTCCATGGATCGATTCACATCAGTTGGCAAAAGAACTTCACGCTTTGAAACTTCCTGGTGTTCATTTTTCTCCTTATGATTTCACTCCATTTTTCGGTCGCTTTTCTAATCAATTGTGTCACGGAGTATTGATTACCATTACAGATACGCATCATTTCTTTCCCGTCACTACACAATACAGCATATTATCCGTATTAAAACTTTTGTATCCCAAAGAATTTATTCAGGCTTTAGAGAATTCTAAAGACCGACTTGTTATGTTTAATAAAGTGAATGGTTCAGAAGAAATTGCTCATATCCTTCTCCAAGAAAAACCTTGTTTATGGAAGCTTCGCTCTCTTTGTAAGAAAGAAGCAAATGAATTTGTTGAAAAAAGAAAACCGTATTTGATTCCTTCTTATTAAGACGTATCATCAATTGATGACACGCCCTAATTGGCACTCGTATACTTCATTTGCTAAAAAATAGAACTCTTCTTGACAAAAATAGAGGCAGTTTCTAGAATTTTATCTTTACTTAGAAGCGAAGTTCTCTTCCATGTGAGAGATCGGATAAACTATTTTAAAATAGGAGAATAAAGATGGTTAAGATTAAGCCTCTTGGCAATCGACTAGTCATTCAAAGATCAAAAGCAAAAACTTCTAAAGGAGGAATCCTTCTTCCCGATTCAGCGCAAGAAGCACCTCGCGAAGGAGTAGTCATTGCGGCAGGAGATGGAACGGTAAATGAAGAGGGAAAGATCCAACCTGTATGTGTAAAGGTAGGAGATCGAGTCTTATTCGGTTCTTATGCGGGTACTGAAGTAAAGCATGATGAAGAAGAATATTTAATAGTAGCTGAGGAAGATATCCTTGGAGTTCTATCGTAAACCAGTCACTACAACCTCAGGTTAAAGGTAATTATGCCAAAAATATTACAATTTAGTGAAAAAGCTCTGAAATCAATTTCTAAAGGAATCACTACCCTAGCAAGAGCAGTGAAGGTCACTCTGGGACCCAAGGGTCGCAATGTGGTCATTAATAAATTTAATTCTCCAATCTCCACAAAAGACGGTGTTACGGTTGCTAACGAAATAGCTCTAAAGGACAAATTTGAGAATATGGGCGCGCAGTTGGTGAATCAAGTGGCATCCAAAACGAACGATACAGCAGGAGACGGAACAACAACAGCGATTGTATTAGCAGAAGCTATTTACTCCGCCGGAATGAAGAATGTAGTTGCTGGAGCAAATCCAATGGGTTTGAAACGGGGGATTGATCTTGCAGTAGAAACAATGATCCATGCTCTTAATTCTTTGGCTACCCCGATTAGCACTGCCCAAGAGATCAAACAAATTGCCACAATTTCTGCAAATAATGACCACGAAATTGGTAAAATTATTGGAGAAGCCATGGAAAAAGTAGGCAAAGATGGCATTATCTCTGTAGCAGAAGCCAAGGGAATTGAAACTACTGTTGATTATGTAGAAGGATTGCAATTTGACAAGGGATATGCTTCCCCTTATTTTATTACAAATCCAGAACTGATGATGGCAGAATTGACCAACGCCCAAATTCTTCTCGTCGATAAAAAAATTTCCACAGCAAAAGAATTAGTTCCCTTACTCGAGAAACTAATGGCAAAAGGAAATCGTCCTTTACTTCTCGTTTCCGAGGAAATTGATGGGGAAGCATTGGCTACTCTCGTTGTCAATAAAATCAAGGGAGGCATGCCTGTTTGTGCAGTAAAGGCGCCTGGATTTGGTGATCGTCGCAAAGCCATGTTGCAAGATATCGCTGTTCTCACGGGAGCAAAAGTTGTATCAGAAGAAGTGGGCCTAAAACTGGAAGAAGTAGGAGCAGAAGTTCTCGGCCAGGCAAAAACAGTTAAGATTTCAAAAGAAGAGACTACGATTATTGACGGAGCTGGAAATGTCCGAGAAGTCAAGGATCGGATTTCTCAAATCAAAGCTGAAATCAATCATTCTTCCACTTCTAAATATGATAGAGAAAAATTGGAAGAGCGATTAGCTAAACTCGTAGGAGGAGTAGCTGTTGTGAATGTGGGAGCTGCTACAGAAACTGAACTCAAGGAAAAGAAAGCCCGTGTTGAAGATGCACTCCACGCTACTCGTGCTGCAGTAGCAGAAGGGATTGTTCCAGGAGGAGGAGTTGCTTTGCTTCGAGCTGTAAAAAGTCTAAATACACTCAAGGCATCTGGAGAAGAAGCAATTGGAATCTCCATTGTAAGAGAAGCTGCTTTTGCTCCTGCCATCACCATTGCTAATAACTGCGGAAAGCAAGGAAACTTGGTCGCAGAAAAAATCTATGAATCAGAAGGTGCATATGGTTATGATGGTCTAACAGATGAGTTTAAGGACTTACTGAAGGCCGGTATCGTTGACCCTGTATTAGTCACTAAAATGGCTCTTCTCAATGCGGCTTCTGTTTCCGGATTGTTATTAACCACGGCTGCTATGATCGCTGATAAACCTCAACCAAAAGCTTCTCACCCATCTCATGGAATGGATGGTATGGGAGGAATGGGCGGCATGGGGGGAATGGGTGGTATGGGAATGGGCGGAATGGGCATGGGTGGCATGGGAATGTAGTTTTCTTTCCAGCTCAAAATGCGCACTATTTCAAATTTCATTCAACGCAGAGGCTATTCGTCTCTGCGTTAATCATTAGACCTCTTCTCGTGCCCGCGTGCGTGCCCGTGCCCCTGCCCGAACGGACGTACCTACGAACCATTACTAAAAATATAAATCATCAGAAAGTTAATTTTTTCGGGCAGGGGCACGGGCACGCGAAAAAAGGTGAGTTAAAAATTATAAGCATCTGTGGAGGGCATGATCATAGCGGACGTTATCGAGGAGAGCTTCATCGATTTTGCAAGGGGAAATACCCCAAATTTTTGCATATTTCTCAATAGAATAATCAGAAGAAAATTTTCCCATGCCTCCAATATGATGTAGAGCGTATTGTGCCCAAAGAAGTGGTTGGCTGTATAATTCTTCTACTTTTTGTTGCATGTCATAATATTCTTGTAAATCGTGTAAGGTGAAGTAGCGATCGGGCCTTCCGCCATAATGCATTTCGATCAATTTGTGATATAAATCACTAAATACTTGGTGCTCTTCATCGTTTTGAGCAAAAGATCTATCTCTCAAGGAATCTACAGCTCTTTTAATTTTAGGGTTTCCTTCATAGATATCTTTAGAAGAGTAGGTTCCTCGCACTCTCATTTCCTCGATTTTTTCTGAGCTTGCTCCAAAGGCAAATGGCCACCATTGAGGAGAAATTTCTTGTTCCATCTCAATATTTGCCCCATCTCTTGTTCCGATTGTCAAAGCTCCATTGATTGCCATCTTCATGTTTCCTGTGCCAGATGCTTCTGTACTCGCAGTCGAAATTTGTTCGGAAAGATCGGTAGCTGGGATGATCATTTCTGCTTTTGTGACATTATAATTTTCAATATAGACTATTCTCAATTGGCCACCAATCGCATGATCTCGATTTACTTTTCTTGCGATACAATGAATAAATCGAATGATGTCTTTTGCTGTCTCATATCCAGCAGCGGCCTTGCCTCCTATAATAGTTGTTCTTTTATGGTGTGATTGTGGGGATAAAGTGAGATCGTGGTAGATCATCACTAAATACAGAGCATTCATCAATTGTCTTTTGTATTCGTGAATTCTTTTGACTTGCACATCAAATATGGAATTTGGATCGAGTAAGTGGAAAGAAGAAGTTTCTGATCCAAATTGGTCTTGTAATCGATTTTCTCGCATGAAAAAATCAATGCATCGTTGTTTGTTTTTTTTCTTGATTTCCAAAAATTCCATTTGGATTTCTGGTTGGTGAGCAAATTGTCTCAATTCTTTGATTTTACTAAAATTGGTGATCCATTCATCTCCAATGTATTTTGTAATAAAAGAGGCGAGTTCAGAGTTGCAGTCTAATAACCAACGTCTTTGTGTAATCCCGTTGGTAATATTCACAAAGCGTTCAGGATCATATTCATAAAAATCACGAAAAATTGTTTTACGCAAAATATCGGTATGCAATTCGGAAACACCGTTGACCTTATGAGATCCAACAATGGCAAGATTTGCCATGCGGACTCGTCCATTTTCAATAATAGACATGGAATGGATTTTTTCTTCATTTCCTGGGTATCTTGTTCGAATCTGATTGCAAAAATCATAATTGATTCGTTCGATAATTTTGTATTGGCGAGGAAGAAGATAGTAGAGAAGAGAAGCGTCCCATTGCTCAAGTGCTTCGCTTAAAATCGTATGATTTGTATAACCAGTACACACGGTAGTCATTTCAAATGCAGTTTTCCAGGGAATATCATGGTCTTTGTTCAAGATCCGAATTAATTCAGGAATGACGAGAGCTGGATGTGTATCGTTAATTTGGATACGAACCTTATCGGCAAATTCTCGGAGATTTCCAAACAATGCCAAATGATGTCGTATGATATCTTGGATCGATGCCGATACGAGGAGAAACTCTTGTTTTAACCGAATCCGTTTTCCCACATCTGTATTGTCGCTCGGATAAAGAACATCGGTAAGAGTTGTATTTTCTGCTGCTTGGTCCAATCGACCGGCATTGTATCTTTGTAGTAAGAAATTGCGCGGAGAATCTTTTGTTGACCACAAACGCAAAGTAACCACAGAGAAATCAGACTGCTTACTATATCCGACGATGGGGTAATCATAAGGGACAGCACCTACATCTTCTGCTTCGAAGATTTCCATGATTTCATCCCCATGCATATTGAAGGAAGAGGCTGGTCTTCCAAAAAATTGAATGTGGACTCTTCGTTGATCTCTTCGAAATTCCCATGGATTTTCATTCAATAACCAACAATCAGGGGCTTCAATTTGTACTCCATTGACCAATTTTTGTTCAAAAATTCCATATTGGTATCGAAGTCCATACGCTTGTGCTGGATAGTGATGAGTAGCTAAAGAATCTAAAAAACAAGAAGCTAGTCTTCCTAGTCCTCCATTTCCCAGGCCAGGATCATCTTCACATTCCAAAACATCCCGAAAATTCCGATTCATTTTTCGGATGACTAACTGCACAACTTCGGAAGAACAAAGGTTAGTGAGATTATTCAAGAAAAGACGTCCGGGCAAATATTCTAAAGAAAAGTAATAGATCATACGGACTTTTTTTTGCGCAATTGTGCGAGCAGAGGCCATCCAATTAATCATTGTCTCTTCTCGGATGGCATAACACAACGCTCGGTAAAATTCATTGGTACTTGCCTCTTCTACCGTTCTCCCAATCGTTGCGATCAAATGAGATTTAATTTTTTTAATCAAATTCTCTGCTAGTAGATCTATTTGTACTGCCTCCACGAACTACCCATGATTTTTTTATTTTTAAAAATTTAATTTAGCACATCCTGTTCTATATCGACAATCATCACACTTGATGATTAGCTGTTTTTGTGGGAATAGCGGTGATTGCTTGGGGAATTTGTACAATTGATAAAAGAATTATCAGAAGAGCAGTTTCGAAGAGGTTTAGTAGTTAGTCATTGAGTAGGAGGTAAGCCGCTTCTAAAAATCTGAACAAATCTACTCATGACCGCTTCAGACACGTTAGTCAAGCAGTTTTACTAACGATTCACGTATTGGAGTCACGCCAATAATTCTTCGGGAATTTCTGTCACAGGGATCGAACTTGGTGGATCCGAGGATCGATGTTTTCTCGCCCGAAAATGTGCTTCATGCACCGTTGTTTTCTTTTTCACTTGACCCCAGAAATGCCATACGTGTTTTGTTCGATTCCTCGCGGGTGGATCAAAAGCGACATGGCATCCTTTCCCATCAGGTATTTTTTTGGTGGAAAGGTTTGGTGATTCAGAAAATTGTTGGTATCGCCTTGCAATGCAAAGCGCTGCTGCAAGGTGAATGCTTAATCCATACCGTCTAGCATAATTTACTCGGCCTATGATTGATGTAAAAGCAGGATTCACTTGATGGATGGATATTCCTTTTCGGTAGCTTTGTGATAATAGTGATTGAAAAAATAATCCATAGGCAAAGCTGGATAGCATTCTTGCAAGTTTTTTGTTTCTTTGCTCTTTAAGAGCTAACTTCTTTTTTTGAAAATCGAGTTTTTCAATAATGATGGGCTTTTTTGTTCGTAAGGCCCATTCGATGATTTGTTTGGATATCTCAGATGTAGCGGCTTTAAGTTGGTTTTTGGATTTTCCATAAGATACCCAAGAAAAAATTTGTTTTTTGATGGGGTTGCCAAAATGGTCTGTTTCTACACAGGCAATATGATCAGTGTTGAGATCTATTCCTATGACTCCTATTCCTGTTTGGGTTATTTGAATTGGTCTTTGCAAAGAGGTAGAGACAAATATCCTCCAACTCTTAGAGTCTTTTTTAAATCGATAGGAAATAGCTGTTCCTTCGGGATCATGGATGCTAGCAAGAATGGCTTGATGTCCATAAGCAAACGTGAGATTGTTGATGTGAATGTATTTCCCATATTTTTGTGCGAGTACAGGAGGCAGCCGGAGTCGTAAGGAGATGCTTCCATCTTGATTGAGAATGGCTGTGCATGTTTGATTACCTGCTGTTTCGTCTTTGGATCCTAAAACAAAGAATTCATTGCTCCGAGATGTAGTCCAATCTTTTTTCCATTCTTCATGAGAAGAAAAGCCGTTTTCTTCTAAGTGAAATTGAGCTCGAAACAACTTCTTGCTTCCAAAACAGAGGCGAACTTTTTTCTTGGCTTGATCATTTTGCAATTGAGAATAGCGATGGGTAAGAGAAAACTTTCTCCGTTTTTTCTGATGGATGACAAAATGTTTGGATGGTTTCTTTGTTAATTTTGCGATTTGTCGATCAGCGGTAGCGATTTTCTCTTTTAATGAAATAAGAGCATTTTGCTGGCCTGCCTGGCATGCTGCAATTTTGGCATCGATATTGACTCTGCAAGCATTAAATTGTCTGGCTGTAATTCCATACTTTTTTAGAAAGCCGTTTTTGCAGGAGGCAGATGTTTTACCTCGCGCAATTTCTGCAAAAAGAGAGTGTTCTACCTTATTAAACAGTTGAGCACATTCTTCAAGAATTGTCGAGCCGATTTCATCTAATTGGAATCGCGTTTGATAGGTAAATATTTGTTCATTCATTGATCAATATCTTTGCTGCTTCGATCAATTTTTTATTTTTCTTACTTCGGCTTCCATACAAACGGGCTGAAAAAACGGTGATGATCTCGAGCACATCTTGTGCTAATTCTTCTTCAAAAGAGACTTCGTCACCTTTATTGATAATCACAACTTCAATTTGCTTAAGAGGGTGTTTGGTAATTCTAATAGCCTTGCTTCGAAATTATTTTCTACCTAGGAGACGATGGGTGTGAGCAGGACAATATTGATGAATATGGCCTGCTCACACCCATCGTCTCCTAGGGGAAAAGAATTCGAATCAAGGTTTATTAGAATTACCAAACACCCTCTAAGCTTCGCAAAGAGCAAATATAAGCTCCGCGCCAAAACGAAGCAAGCGATCTTTATGTGTCAACACAAGACGAGTTATTTTGCTTTCTAGAATCATTGTAAGAAGTGTTTTCAGTCCCTTTTTCTGGTAGTTCATTCCAGAGCCCAGGTCTTTGATCACTTGAAAATTCCACCCTTTTTGCATGCAGTAAATTTCTAATGCATTTGCTTGCCTTTCTAAATCTTCTTTTTGATCATGACTGGAAACTCGTGCGTATGCTACTGTTAGATCTCTTTCTGGGGTTGATTTTTGTGTCAACTGATCAAGAGAATAATATCTTGTTTTGCCATTTGATTTGTGATGGGGTAGGAGGTATTTTTCTTCTTCCCAACGTCGAAGAGTCTGAATACTCACACCTAATATTTTTGCGGCTTCGCCGATCTTTAGAAATCTGCTCATTTGGGCAGATAATATCAGATTTATATAGATTTTCGCAAACTGTTTCTAACCCTTGAACCGGGACGACAGATAGTAAAAGAACAGCATGCAATTGATGGAGATGCCTTGCCATGGACTAACCTTCAAAAATTTCTCGATCTCGCTCTATCACGTTATATCTATCAATTTAATTCTCAGGAACAAACTGATCAGTTTATCTTCTTCGATCGTGGAATAATTGACGCTGTTCAGTTAGATTTTCCTCAGCCCATATATTTTCAAAATGCTGCTAATAGCTTCAGATACAATCGTCTAGTTTTCCTAGTACCTCCATGGCCCGAAATTTTTGCCAATGATGCAGAAAGAAAGCATGATTTTGAGTCAGCGGTAAAAGAATTTAACGAACTTCTCATCAAATACAAAAATTTTGACTATGAAACTGTGCTGATTCCTAAAGTTTCTGTGAAGGAGAGAGTAGATTTTATCCTTGAGAAACTAGGTGTTGCAAATTTTCGATCCGAGAGTGTTGATTGAGTTCAATTCGATGTCTTTTAGGTAGCCGTATCGTACCGTCATTTGACATCACTATCGTTTAATGAGTTGTTCGTTCTTGAAAGTCAGTTAATGTATATGTTAGCCTGATTTTCTAATTTTTTGGAGGCTTCACATGGCACTAGCTAAGATTAATAATCAGGAAATTTATTTTGAAGATTCTGGCGGAAATGGCCCCACTGTTGTTTTCATGCATGGATTTCTCATGGATCAGTCTCTTTTTGACCATCAAGTTGCAGCATTGACCCCTCATTATAGATGCATCCGATGGGATGCAAGATGCTTTGGCAAAACAAAATGGGATGGAAAGCCGTTTAATCTCTATGATTCAGTTAAGGATTGTTTTGGCTTGATGGACTTTCTTGGTATTGATTCAGCTATTTTAGCAGGGATGTCTCAGGGCGGCTATTGTGCCTTAAGGGCAGCTATAACTTCTCCAGAACGCGTGAAAGCTCTGATTCTCTTAAGCACACAATCAACAGTTGATCCGGAGCCTCTCAAAGCCGCTTATCGTGAAATGAGAGATACTTGGAAGCAATTTGGACCAATCCCTCCCTTGCTAGAAGGGTTGGCAACAGCAATTTTAGGTTCTAAACAAACGTCTGACATGGAATATCACTGGAATAAATGGCTACCTAAGTGGCAGCAAATTTCTGGTGCAGCTATTTTCCACGCAATGAACAACTTATTGGATAGAGACGAAATTAGTCATCTTTTGCAAGATATTACTTGCCCAGCTTTTGTTACGCATGGCACGGATGATAGTGCTATTCCAGAAGCACTAGGAAAGGAGTTAAGTATCAAGTTACCCAATTGTCGCGAATTCTTGGTATCTCCTGGTGCCCACGCTGTGAATTTGACTAATCCTGAAGCTATCAATCCTTCATTGAAAAAATTCCTAAATGAACTTACATAAGATAATTGAATAGGTTTCCAATGAATTTTTTTGATCAGCCATTAAACCGTTTTCCTTTAACATCCATTTCTGATTATCGAATAATGGCGCAAAAACGCCTTCCAAGGCAGCTCTTTGATTTTCTTGAAGGAGGGGCATTTGAAGAAGTTACCATTAAGAAAAATTGCGAGGATTTTCAAAAAATTCAGTTAAAGCAAAAAGTGTTAAAAGATGTTTCAAATATAAACATGAGCATGGAAATCCTTGGACAGTAAATTGATTTTCCACTGATTTTAGCCTCCAAAGCAATCCTCAAGAATATTTTTGAAGATCTGTTTTGGTTGATTAAGAGAAATTACCAACTCCGTTGGATTTCCGTTTTCTCCGGCAAGAGAAAAAAGAAGGAAAGGACAAAAAGCCCTTTCCGTCGAGAGTGGCCAGAACTGGAATCGAACCAGCGACACAAGGATTTTCAGTCCTCCGCTCTACCAACTGAGCTATCTGGCCAATTGTATCGAAGAGAGCAAGATATTCTAAGTTTTCTTTTTCTGCAACGAATTTCGACTGCTATTTTTTATTCTCTGGAGAAGATACGCTTCCTCCAAGGCTATGTAGTATGATCATATCTCGAACTACATTGACAGTCTCTTGTAACTGTAAATCAGTTTCTCCTGTGCTTTTGTCTTGGTCGGATTCCTCGCTTTCTTCTTCATTTGTTTCCCTTGGAGCCTTTCCTGTGAGAAATAATTGGTAATTTTTACTGTGAGCAATCCGATAATCATTATTCTTTTTTAAAATCGGAAGTAAATCTCTCCAGATCATTATTCGGTGTTGCAAATGAGGAACATAATATTTTAAATACCAACCGCGGCTTTCGGGGGAGACATCTTCCAAAGAATCTTCAAAAGCCGGAGCCATAGACTCAGCTCCTTCATCCGAATCAACAGCCTCTCCGAGACTTTGATTATTCCAATGCCCAGGAACAACAATATCTGCTAGCACGCCCGTTTTTTGAGGCGTCTTTCCTGAAACCGTATAGTATTTTCCAATAGTTACTTTGAAATAAGATGTACTCTGGTGATCGGTGACGTTTTGCATCTGAATCGTCCCCTTTCCGTAAGTATGTTCGTCCCCCACAACGAGCGCTACTCCATAGTCTTGTAAAGCTTGCGCTACAATTTCTGCCGCTGATGCTGTCATTTTAGAGGTCAAAACTACTAAAGGACCTTCATACATTCTCCGATTATCGACATCTCGATAGTATTTTATTGATCCATCAGCATATTTTGAGATGACAATTACACCATCTGTAATGAAAAGACCAGCTACTTTAATCGCTTGAGAGAGAAATCCGCCGGTATTATCGCGTAGATCTAAAATCAACCCGCGAAGAGTCCCTATTCCTTCTAATTTTTCAATTGCTTCTCGTACATCTTTTTCGCTTGAGATATCATCTCCTTGATAAAAGGAAGGTAAAGTAATAATGCCAATGATTCCATTTGCAAAAGGAATTGATGAAATTTCCGCCCGGTCTTGATTTAATACAATTTTCTCTTTCTTTAATTCCACTTCATATGTCGATTCTGCTGCTTCTGTTTTTCCTTTTCTCTTAAATTTTAACTGTACGGTTGACTCTTTTCCTTGATGAAGTTGTTCTATCACCTTATCAAAAGGTGTATTCGTTAGGGGTTCTCGATTGATTTCAATTAAAATATCCCCTTTTTGAATAGTTCCATTGTTCGCTGCAGGACTTCCTGTCAACAAACTTTCGATAGTAGGACCTTCTGCAGCATCCTTGAGAACCAAACCAAAACCTTTAAATTCTTTTTGCAATCTCACTCGGATATCATAGGCTTCATTCGCGTCATAAAAAGAGGTGTGTACATCTAAACTTTTTGCCAAGGCTTTTAATACATGAAGAACAAATAAATTTTCTTGTTCGTCAGCTGGCAAGGGATTTCCTGCCTCGTTTTGATAGAGATATTGATTTTCAAACCCCCTTCTTTGCCATTCGTACGATTGAAGAATTTGCTCCTTTTTTTGCGTGCTCATTACTTCGCCATATCGCGCTTTTTGGTGTTCAATGTATTGTTGAATGGATGCCAAAATTCTTTGCCGGAGCTCGTTGTCTGTTTGAGCAAATGAGGAAAAAGGCCCTTGCGGGAGATCAGCGGGAGGATGAAAGGAAAGAGTGCCATTTTTATACAGGAGGGAATACCGAATTTTTCTTGCCCGTTCAATAGAAAATTGAATGATTTTATTTAACTTCTTAAAAAGATTAAAATCATTTTGTTTATAACTTTGAATTGCTTCGTTCAATTGCTGGGAAGTCAGATTTTTAAATTCAGCAATTTCCCCCTCAAGAAAATAGATCTTATCCGGGTCAAATTGAGAGATATATGTAACCAATGCATGACGCAAAATTTGATCGGTTACTTCTTTCTCTCCTGCGTGAGCCTGCATGATTTGATGCATAACCCGAGAAATATCAGTAGTCTTAAGCAAATCAGATTCATGAGATGCAGACACATAGGCAAAAATCACACTAGCTAAAAAAATGAGCAACTGGAACGCTTTTGTAAGCATTTTTTTTACATCCGAGTTTTGGGGTTTCCTTTTTAATCACTTTTGATATGATTATGGAAGCCATGTTCAATAGAGACAACCATTTTTTTATCGATTCTTTTGAGGGAAGTCTTGACTTTCTTCTTTGTTTGCTTAAAAAAGAAGAAATCGACATTACCCACGTTCCCATCCATGAAATTGTTCAACAATGTATTGATAAATTAAAAAATATTGATAGAGAAGGATTAGAGCGTGGTGCAGAATTTATTTATACAATTTCTTATTTGATGTGGTTAAAAAGTAAAGTGCTTATTCCTCATACCGAAAATTCGATAGAATCATTAACAGAAGATCCTGATTTTGAAGTAATTCACAATCTCCTTGACTATTGTCGATTTAAACAGGTAGGGAAGGAATTGCTCATTCAATATGAAAAACAGCAATCGACTTATTCCCGAGGGATCAACGCTCCAGAATGGAAAAAGCCGAGCGGAGTAAATCACCTCTCATTGGAAGAATTATCACAAGTTTTTACAGAAGCAATTCGCCAAGCTCCTATTACTCATTCTCATGCCATACAAGAAGAACATTGGCGAGTCAGTGATAAAATTCGTTTTTTGCGTTCTTTACTCCAGGTAGATGTGCAAATTCCTCTGCTTCAATTATTTACACAGAAACAATCTCGCCAAGAAATAATCGTGATTTTTTTAGCTATTTTAGAATTAATGAAATGTGGAGAAATTCATCTCTATAAAGATAGTTTATCTACTTTATTTATTAGACCTTTTTCCGCGGACCATAACGCCGCGGACCATAACGGACAACTATGACGAAAGAACTTCACTTTTTTACCTCTGAGAATTTGATGGTAGATACGATGGAAGAAAACAACAAACCTTCCTTGCCTGAAATTGAAGAGCAATTAAAAAATCATATCAAACATGTCATTGAGGCTCTTTTATTTGCAAGCCCTGAGCCGCTTCTACTGGCCAAAATTAGAGAAATTACTGATACTATTCACCCCCTCCGTCCCAAGGAAATTCGAGAGATAATAGAGGAGCTTAAACAGGAGTATATATCGCAACAAAGAGCATTCCAGTTAGAGGAGATTGCGCAAGGATATCAATTGCGGACACACCAGGAATACGCTTCTTATTTAGACCTTCTCTATAAAAACAAAAAAAATGAAAAACTCTCCTCCGCCTCAACCGAAGTATTGGCCATTATTGCCTATCGGCAACCGATCACCCGTTCTCAAATCGACGCCATTCGGGGGGTCGATTCTTCGGGAGTTTTGTCTCAACTTATTGATCGAGAGCTTATTGAACCTATAGGAAAACAAGAAAGCCCTGGGCGACCTACCCTCTTTGGCACCACAATCGAATTTTTGCGACACTTCGGATTAAAGGACCTTAGTCACTTCAAATAATTTCTATATTCAAAAAATTTCTATATTGATAAAAGAAGTTTTACTTAGTCATTCTATGGAATGCTCTCAGTATGAGACACTTCTTATCATTATGGTTCTTACTTCTATTCAACTTAGTAGCCCTGAAAGGGGTAGAAGCTGACGCGAAATCAAATCTTCCATTATTTTTCTGGCATACAAAAACAATAGAAAATTTTGGGGATCTTCTTTCATTACCATTAGTTGAAAGGATAGTGGAAGAACCGGTTCGGGTATTCAAAAAAAATGTAAAAAAAAATGCCAAGCAAGAAAAAAAAATCTTAGGCATTGGGTCTATTCTCACATTTGCTGCAAATGGCGATGTCATTTGGGGTAGTGGAATCAATGGGAAATACCTAGACCCCTCAAAATATTCATTTACAAATTTAGATGTTCGAGCCGTTCGCGGGCCTCTAACGAGAAAATTTCTTGCCCATCACTTTCAAATCGAATCGCCAAAAATTTATGGAGATCCGGCTCTCTTATTTCCGTTTTTTTTTCCAGAATTTAAAAAACAAGATCACCCATCACAAAAATATATTATCATTCCCCATTACTCTGAAGAATATCTTTTTCCTAAGGTGTTATATGGCAACACAGTAGTCTACCCAACAGAGCCTTGGGAAACCGTCGTCCTAAAAATACTCGATAGTCAATTTGTCATATCAAGCTCCTTACACGGAATTATTATTGCAGAAGCATTTGGAATCCCAGCTAGATTACTTCGAGTCACAGCAAATGAACCTATGTTCAAATATTACGATTATTATTATGGAACAAATCGCCCAAATTTTCTTTTTGCTACCTCTATAGAAGAAGCCTTAAAAATGGGAGGAGAACCACCCCATGAATGTGATTTATACAAACTATATGAATCTTTCCCGTTTGATCTATGGCCCAATGTTGTTATTAAACCTTTAAGTAGAGAATAAATATGAAAAAAAAATTTCATAAAATGGAAAGTCTATTTTTTGTTTTATTCACTATTCTATTACCTGGGGTTAATGGAGAGATTCTCAATCCCCTCAAAGAATTATCTCCTGATTACAGTCAAATAGAAGAAGAATTAGTACAGAATGAAGAGCAATTGGTCGATGAAAAATACTTAAATTTAGAAAAAACCGCACAAGATTTTGTACTAGAACTCAAAGAACTCATTTTTCCCGGATTTCCAGGCGCTTTTAATCCATCCGTTACGAGGTGGAAGGAAAAAATCCTCGTTTGTTTCCGAATACGGACAAAAAAAACAACTCATGAAATTGGATTTGTTTGGGTCGATGAAAATTTCAATCAAATCAGTAAGCCATCTGTTTTATCGCTTCCTCCTCACCCAAGCACCTCCTTTAATTTACAACAAGACCCTCGCCTCATTACGATTGGCGATCGGTTATACATGGTGTATAGCAATATTATTCCCGGCGCTAAAATCGCTCAGGTAAGAAGAGTATTTGTTACAGAAATTCATTTCGATGGCAATGCGTTTTATGCAGATCCTCCAGAATACTTAGCAAAATTTGAAGGAGAAAACGAAGCTCGATGGGAAAAAAATTGGACACCCTTTGTCTATAATGATCGGCTGTTGTTGGGTTATAGTATTACTCCCCATCGAATTTTTCAAATCGATGAGCCAAGTCGTTGTTCAACAATTGCTTCCAGCTTGGGTCTCATCAGCTGGGACTGGGGATTTCTTCGTGGAGGGACGACCGCACTACCTCAAGGAGATCAATACCTTTCCTTTTTTCATTCATCCAAAACCTTACAGACCGTCCATTCTAATGGCAAACCACTTCCTCACTATGTGATGGGCGCGTATATGTTTGCCAATAAACCTCCTTTTGAAATCACACGAATAAGCCCAAGCCCCATTGTTGGAAATAACTTTTATAGTCCTCCACCCTATAAGACATGGAAACCGCTACGAGTCGTATTCCCTGGTGGATTTATCATGGATGAAAACCATATATGGGTTGTCTATGGTAGGCAAGATTTTGAATCATGGGTAGTAAAGTTAGATAAAAAAGCATTACTCAAAAGTCTAATTCCAGTGACTACTATCCTATGGGAATAAAACGACTGTTTTTGCTGCATATTCTTTTTTTTGTTTTCTTTTTTTTTGAGTTACATTCTCTTCTTGTCGATTTGGAAAAGGATAGACAAGATTTTGTCATAGAAACAAAAAAAATTGAAATTCCTGGTTTTCCCTTCGCTTTCAATGTGGGAATTACTAAATGGAATAATTGCAATCTCATGAGTTTTCGAGATATTCCAAATCCAAAAAAATCTTTTGAATCAAACCTTGGACTCGTCATAGTAGACGACGATTTTTTTCCAATCAGTAAACCCCAGCTGATAGAACTCCGATTTGAGTCAATGATTCCTTGTCGAGCAGAAGATGCCCGATTAATCGTTGTAGGAGAAAAACTCTATATGGTTTATAGCGACAACGGAGAACCCGCAATCTCAAAAGGGGGATTTCGAGTCTATCTTTGCGAAATTTTGTACTTAGATGGACATTTTTATGCAGAAAATATCCGATGCCTTTTGGATTTTGATGGAGAAAATAGAAATATTCGAGAAAAAAATTGGGTCCCTTTTGAGTATGAAGAAAATTTATTTCTTGCATATAGCATTCTTCCTCATCGAATACTTAAGCCATTGCTAGAAACAAATATTTGTGAAACGATTTGTAGCACACTTTCAAAAATCTCATGGAAATGGGGAGATTTGCGAGGAGGCACTCCTGCTTTACCTATCAATCAAGAGAGTTACCTCTCGTTTTTTCACTCCTCTATACCCATGACAACTGTCCATTCCAAGGGGAAAAACATCTCTCATTACTTCATTGGAGCTTATCTATTTTCAAGAATCCCTCCCTTTACAATCACTCACGTTAGCCAAACACCCATCATTGGAAAGAATTTTTATCATGGTGAAATGTATAAACCATATTGGAAAGAAATCTGTGCTGTCTTTCCCTGTGGTTTTATACAGGATGATCAATATATTTGGATTGTATATGGCCGACAGGACCATGAAGCTTGGGTGGCAAAACTAGACAAGGAACAATTCCTCAATTCTTTAGTCTCAGTAGAAAAGGAATAAAAAAAATAGTTTTTTGATTTTTCCTCGCTTTGTTCTATTTTTATTACTATAATTCACTATCATTTTTGCCTTTGTAAAAAATTCCTCCATCTCCTATACTTCTCCTATCCGCTGCTCGTAGAGCGAGTCGGTATCTACAAAGATTTACTATTATTACGAGGGAGAAGGCATACATGCCAACAATTCAGCAGCTCGTCCGCAAGCCGCGCGCCCCGAAAAAACGGCGCAGCAAATCACCTGCATTGCATAAATGTCCACAACGACGTGGAGTGTGTTTACAAGTAAAAACCAAAACGCCAAAAAAACCTAATTCAGCCTTGAGAAAAGTAGCTTGGGTTCGTCTATCGACAGGTCAGGAAGTCATTGCGTATATTGGTGGCGAAGGACACAATTTGCAAGAACACAGCATTGTTCTCGTGAGAGGGGGTCGGGTAAAAGATTTACCAGGGGTTCGCTATCATATCGTACGAGGAGCATTAGATTGCGCGGCAGTGAAAGACCGCAAACAAGGAAGATCAAAATACGGGGCAAAACGTCCTAAGAAGTAACGCTAGAATATTCCTAATAAATGAATATTCTGGTTCGCGATTTGCGTTTTTCAAAAAACGTCAATCACGCACAGGTGTTAAGAGATTTGAATCTCTGATTCCGGGTGAATCATCGAGATCTTCAACAAAAAATTAAAATCATCAATTGGGGACACCATGGCAAGAAGACGGAGAGCAGACAAAAGAAAAATTGATCCAGATCCAAAGCACGGAAGTATGGTATTAGCAAAGTTTATCAATAAAGTGATGCTGGATGGAAAAAAATCGACAGCTCGGCGCATTGTTTACGATGCAATCGAGAGATTTGCAAAAAAAATTAAAGCAGAAAGCCCTATAGAAGCATTTAAGACAGCTTTAGAAAAGGCAAAACCTGCTCTTGAAGTAAAGTCGCGTCGCATTGGCGGAGCCACTTACCAAGTTCCAATGGAAATTGCTCCACAACGTCGAGAATCAATGGCAATGACTTGGTTAATCGAAAATGCAAGAAATAAAGCCGGTCGCTCAATGATAGACGGGTTGGCAATGGAGCTTGCTGATTGTTACAATGATCAGGGAGCCACAATCAAGAAAAAAGATGATACACACCGAATGGCAGAAGCAAATAAAGCCTATGCCCATTATAGATGGTAACCAAGGGACACGCCATGGAAAAATCAGATAAAGACAATGCAGCAGATAAAAGCAATCTCTCTAATGTTCGAAACATTGGAATCATGGCTCACATCGATGCCGGTAAAACAACGACTACAGAACGAATTCTTTTTTATAGTGGACGACAACACAAAATTGGAGAAGTACACGAAGGCGCTGCAACAATGGACTGGATGCCCCAAGAACAGGAAAGGGGAATCACCATTACCTCTGCAGCTACTACAGTATTTTGGAAAGGAACCAAGATTAATATTATCGATACTCCTGGTCACGTTGACTTCACAATTGAGGTAGAAAGATCCCTTCGCGTTCTTGACGGATCTGTTGCTCTTTTCTGTTCTGTTTCTGGTGTAGAACCTCAATCTGAAACTGTATGGCGTCAGGCAGATAAATACGGCGTTCCTCGTATTGCTTTTGTTAATAAAATGGATCGGATGGGAGCTAACTTTTTCGAAGCTGTGCACACAATGCGAGATAAGCTTCATGCAAACGCCATCCCCGTTCAATGTCCTATTGGCGCTGAATCGGAATTCAAGGGAATGGTCGACCTTGTGAAAATGAAAGCCTACATCTTCCACGAAGAAAAGCAAGGAGCAGATTGGGATGAAGTAGAAATTCCTGCGGATCTCGTAGAAAAATGCAATGCCATGCGTTCTGCATTACTCGAAGAACTAGCAACCATCGACGAAGAAAACGAATCCTTCATGCAAAAAGTGTTAGAAGATCCTAGCTCTTTAACAGAAAAAGAAATTAATGCTGCTATCCGAAAAGGGGTCTGTAAGAATAAATTCAATCCCGTCCTTTGCGGTTCTGCTTTCAAAAATAAAGGGGTTCAACAACTATTAGATGCAGTTGTTGCATGGATGCCATCCCCTCTTGATCGGGGAGATATCAAAGCACATGACTTGGAAACTGATGAAGATATCCTCTTATCCCCTAATAACGATCAGCCTCTTGCTGCTTTAGCATTTAAAATCATGACCGATCCCTATGTCGGCCGTTTGACATACCTACGTATTTACAGCGGAACCTTATTGAAGGGAACGCCATTGCTTAATACAACAAAGGGAGAAGAGGAAAGGGTTTCTCGTCTTCTGGAGATGCATGCAAATAAGAGAGAAGAAAAAGAAGCTTTCTATACCGGAGATATTGTCGCTTGTATCGGCTTAAGAAAAGCAACAACCGGAGACACTATCTGCTCTCCAAAACGACCCGTTCTTCTAGAGAAAATGGAGTTTCCAGAGCCAGTTATTGAAATGGCAATCGAACCCAAGTCAAAGGGAGATCGGGAAAAATTGGCTATGGCATTGTCTTCATTATCTATCGAAGATCCTACGTTTCGAGTATCTACCCATGAGGAAACAGGACAAACAATTATTGCCGGAATGGGTGAACTCCATTTGGAAATTCTGCACGATCGAATGAAGCGAGAATTTAGCGTAGATGCAAATGTAGGAAAACCGCAAGTAGCCTATAAAGAAACCATTACGATTCCTGGCAGTAGCCAAACAAAGTTTGTAAAACAATCTGGGGGCCGAGGACAATATGCACACGTTGAACTCGAAATTCGTCCCAATGAAAAAGGAAAGGGGAATGAGGTAGTCAGTAAAATCGTTGGAGGAGTCATTCCGAAAGAATATATAACACCTACGATTAAAGGAATTGAAGAAGGTCTTGCAACAGGGGTACTAGCGGGCTACAATCTCGTCGACGTCATTGTGGAGATTGTATTCGGTTCTTATCACGACGTGGATTCGAGTGAAATGGCCTTCAAAATTTGTGGTTCTATGGCACTCAAGGAAGCTGCGCGAAAGTGCAAACCAATTATTCTCGAACCTATCATGAAAGTAGATATTACCACTCCAGAGGCGTATGTAGGAGATATTATCGGAGACTTGAATCGTCGTCGTGGCCAGATCATGGGCCAAGAATCCTCAAAAAACACATTCATTATCCATGGAGAAGCTCCTTTAAGCGAAATGTTCGGGTATTCTACTTCCCTCCGGTCACAGTCATCGGGACGAGCCTCATATTCGATGGAACCAAGTCACTTTAAAGAAGTTCCAGCTAAAATCCAACAAGACATTATCAAAAAATAAAACTTATTTAGGTAAATATGGCAAAGCAAGAAAAACCGGTGAAAGGACCAGCAAGACAGAAAATCCGGATCCGTCTAAAAGGATATGATCCACGGGTGCTCGATCGCTCAACCTCCGACATCGTAGAAACAGGAAAGCGGACAGGTGCGACGGTAGTGGGACCTATTTTCCTTCCCACAACCTGCGAAAAATATACAGTATTGCGCTCTCCTAATATTGACCGCAAATCTCGTGAGCAATTTGAACAGCGAACACATCGCCGTCTCATTGACATCTTAGATCCTACAAGCAAAACGATTGATGCCTTGCGATCTACTCTCATTCTTCCTCCAGGCGTGGATATTAAAATTAAAACATCCTAAAGGTGTTGCATTTAGATTTATGAACCTATTCTCATTCAGGGAATAGGTTCATATCCTTGCCTCATGTCCGTCTGACTTAGAGGGTTTTGTAATAGACATCTTGCATAACCTCTTTTCGGGCACGCACGCGGGCACGAAAAGAGGTTATGCAAGATGTCTATTACAAAACACCCTCTTACTCTTTCTTCTCACACGTTACACAAGAGAAAACAAAAAAAAACGGACTGTCTCTGGATTCAAGTATTGACGACACTCCCCTAAATCTTCACGATCCTTTTTCCTTCCCCCTTGCAAAGAACTGTAGCAAAAATGGGGCATTCTGTTAGCATTTGGGTAATCGATGGAATGTGTCAGGATGTCACGATGACAAAAACAAAAACAAAACCGTTTTTCTTCAGTATTTTTTATCACCTATTTCTAGTCATTGTCATAGGAAGTGTATTGACTGGCTGTGAATCGAGAAAAACCATTGTCAATAGCCTCGATGAAAAAGAAGCAAATGAAATATTGGTTTTTCTGTCTAATCGAGGAATAGACGCTTTTAAAGTACAAGCAGTCTCAGAGGGCGCGGGTGGAGGAAAAACCATTTTATGGAACATCAGTGTGGAGTCCTCGCAAGCAAACGAAGCCATGGCCATATTGAACCAAGCAGGCCTCCCACGCAGAAGAGGTCAAAATCTTCTCGGACTCTTTTCCAATGTAGGACTTGTTCCTTCCGCTTTGCAAGATAAAATTCGTTACCAGGCAGGATTAGCAGAACAAATAGCAAGTACAATCCGGAAAATTGACGGCGTATTAGATGCCGATGTTCAAATTTCTACTCCAGATGAAGATCCCCTTAACCCAAATGCACCTAAACAAAAAATTACTGCCTCAGTATATGTCAAGCATTCTGGTGTTCTCGATGACCCGAACGCCCACCTTGTTACTCGAATCAAGCGACTCGTTGCTGGAAGTGTTAACGGATTAGACTATGACAATGTTACAGTTATCGGCGATCGCGCTCGATTTAGCGAAAGTGGCTTAGCAGGAGGTTTACAAGGACCTTTAAATGAAGAAAATCGCCCCTATGTCAATGTGTGGTCCATTATTCTTGCCAAGCAATCGTTAACACGCTTTAGAGTCATTTTCTTTTCTTTTACTATTGCATTAGTGCTATTATCTTTATTCCTTATTTGGTTACTTTGGAAATTTCTTCCCATTCTCAATACACTTGGAGGATTCAAGAAAATTTTCTCTATTCATCCTCTTCCATTAGAAAATAGTCCTTCTACGGAACCCAAAACCTCGAAAAAGAATGAAAAAAAGAAAAAAAAGCAGGTAGAAAACGAAGAAGAGTCTTATGAGGTAGAAGAGGAACAAGAAGAAGAAGAGGAAGAAAACGAATAGATATGGATCCACGTGCTGTGGCAATACTTCGAGTATTAATCAACCGTTATGATCCTAAAAGCAATATTCCTTTGGCGCAATTTTTATCCAAAGAAGAATTCAAACAAATCAAGGACTATTCTATCACTTCTTCGAATCTCCATCCAATCTTACAGCAACCTCATAGTTCCTTGTCGAGCATCCATTATTCTTGGATTGAATCTCTATTATCTCATTTTCCGGAAGTATTACAGCCATCTGTTTCTGCTGCAATCGGACTCAGTAACAAATTGGACAAGACACTAGAAAATGCCTCTCCTATTTCTCCTCTAGCAAAATCGTTTTTCCTTACTGAACTCTACCGCCTACTTGACATGGGCTCTCATCTTCCCATCGAATATCTTCCTCCAAGTCCACTCACCCGTTTGACAGAGTGGAAAAAATCGGACATTGTTCATCTTATTGATTATTTAGGGTTGCATGATCTGGCTTCTGAAATCCGCCCTATTGTGAATTCAAACGCTTTAAAAAAAATTTATACCTCATTAACTCCAAAGCAATTTCATCACTTAAAAACCTGTTTGCATAAAAAAGAACAATTGACCTTTCCTCCTCTAAAGATTGATCTTTCAACAATCGAAATTAAGGAGTTAAAACAACTTCTACACAAAAGAGGATTAGTTCGCTTCAGTCGTTCTTTTTCTGGAGAACACCCAGATTTGATTTGGCATATTGCCCATATTCTCGACATCGGTCGGGGGAAAATTTTTGTAAAAGAGGTTGCACTTTCAAAAGATAAAAAAGTCACGCACATTCTCCAACAACAGCTCATTTATTTAATGAACTTCTTACACACAAACAACTTATGACAAAAAAACTTTTTTCATTACTTCGTGGAGACCAGATTCGAAAAGCACCAAAAACAAAAATTATTCCGGCTGCTGAATTTTCAGTGTTACAAAATGCAATAGAAATATTGGATACTATAAAGAAAGAGGCAGAAGCGTATCGTGTGCAAGTGACGCAAGAGTGTGAAAAACTCAAAGAGGAAGGGTTTAAACAAGGGTATGAAGAAGGATTTAAAGAGTGGGCGGAACATCTCGTTTTCTTAGAAAAACAACTTGAAAAACTGCGACATGAAACACAAAAATCGATTATTCCGATCGCACTCACCGCTGCAAAAAAAATCGTAGGTCGCGAGATCGCGCTTTCTGAAGATACCATTGTCGATATCATTGCCACGAATTTAAAAGCAGTATCTACTCATAAAAAAATTGTGATTTATGTTAATAAAAAAGAATTAGAACTGATTGAAAAAAATAAAAAGCGATTACGTGATTTATTTGAACAATTGGAAAATTTATCTATTCGAACGCGAGAGGATGTTGAACCTGGCGGTTGCATTATCGAAACTGAAATTGGGATCATTAACAACGGCAAAATGGAACATCGATGGCGCGTATTGGAAAAAGCATTTGAAAATATGATCAAAAACGGAGAAAAGGATCAATAATGTTCACACGTATTCTAAGTTTTTTCTCCTATAAAACTTTATTATTAGCTCTTTTCCTGTTATCTATTCTTTCCTATATCCCCCACTCACTCTACTCACAAGTGATTAGTCCCCGACCTCCGACAACAACAGACGGGGGAACAACTACTTTGCCGGCTTCACAAACAGTGAACTCCCCGAGCTTGACGCGCAGCCAAAAACAACCTCCTGAAAGTAGTGCTCTCTCCGCTGCAAAACAAGAATTAGGAACTTTACAACGCCCCTCCCTCATTACACAAGCAGTTCTTTTATCGCTCCTCTCTCTTCTCCCTTTTATGATTATGATTTTGACTTCCTTTCTCAAAATCGTTGTTGTTCTTTCTCTATTGCGAACTGCTTTAGGGGTGCAACAAGCACCTCCAAACCAAGTCATTAACGGTGTTGCTTTTCTCCTGAGTCTTTTCATTATGTATCCGACAGCCGCAAAAATGTATGAAGCAGCCCAAGGCGCAATCTATCAAAAAACAGTTCCAGACTCCCTTCTTTCTGCAAGTTCTTCTACCTATGTGATTGAAGTAGCCAATGCAGCAAGCGGTCCTCTAAAAGACTTTTTAAAGAGAAATAGTGCAGCAAAACACCAAGCCTTGTTTTATCGTCTTGCCTATCGAGGTCTGCCTGAGGCATTCCGAGAAACCCTAAAACCAGATGATTTTATCGTACTTGTTCCCTCCTATATTACTGGACAACTAAAAGATGCTTTTGAGATTGGAGTACTTATCTATATTCCTTTCTTTGTAATTGACCTGGTCACCTCTAATATCCTGTTAGCGATGGGAATGATGATGTTATCTCCTGTAACAATATCGATGCCATTAAAGCTATTTTTGCTTGTCATGCTTGATGGTTGGACTCTCTTGATTGAAGGACTCGTCAAAACTTTCCAATGACCTATATCGAAGGAGGTGTATGTTTCAAAGTCAAGTTGTACAACTCGCTTACCAAGCCATGTTATTGATTCTGATTCTTTCAGCTACCCCTATTTTGGTGAGCATGTTTTTTGGAATTATCGTCGCAATTTTTCAAGCAGCTACCCAAATTCAAGAGCAGACCCTTTCTTTTACTGTAAAGTTAGTTGCAGTAACCTTGACTCTCATGCTATTGGGTGGATGGCTTGGTGCTCAGATCATGAGTTTTGCTAGCGATATTTTTCTTCATTTTCCCCAGTGGAGTGTGTTAAGTGGACGGTCATGAAGGAGACTATGTTTCCCTCTATGCTCATTCCGCATTTGATAAACAAAATCTCATCGCATTCATTTCTCTTTTTTTTCTTTTCTTAGGAAGAATGATGCCGATCATTGCTCTCGTTCCATTTTTTGGAGGAAAGATTCTTCCACGCCCCGCTAAAGTGGCATTTGCTATTTCTATCTTTGCTATTTTTCTCCCTCAATTGATGGTGATTACCACAACACCTCTTGTTTTTGATTTGCAACTCGTTCTTTATTTTTTAAAGGAAATTTTTATTGGCTTATTGCTCGGTTTTTTTCTTTCGATCCCTTTTATGATCGTCCAAAGTGCAGGAATTTTGATTGATCACCAACGAGGTGGTGCAAGCTTAATGGTAAATGACCCCACTGTTCAAAACCAATCCTCTCCTTTGGGAACACTCTTCAATTTAATGTTAATCTACCTCTTTTTCTCCATTGAAGGCCCTTTTCTTGTATTGGAGATGATTTCAGAATCTTATGGGATATTGCCTCCTGATAAGATGATTAACCCCCTGTCATTGGAAACATCTTCTCCTTTAGTGCAATATGCAGGAAAAATCTTGGGGAATGTAATGATTTTGAGTACACAGCTCGCTGCCCCTGCTCTCATCATGATATTAATGACCGACTTCTTTCTAGGGATAGCCAATAGACTTGCACCCCAAGTCCAAATTACGTTTCTCGGAATGCCACTAAAATCACTTCTAGCACTCTTCGTCGTCTTTATAGGTTTCAATTTGTTTATCGATGAAATTATAAAGCAAACTTATAGCGCCCTAGATTACATTATCGTATTGATGCAGCAATTCCAGCCCGCTCCGGCCTAAAGAGGGTGTTCACAAACCTCGAAATTTAAAGAATAATACAGAAATTGCTATCTGTGCTCATTTGTATGTATGTATCTTTTGTTTGAGAGGTGCTAGAACGAAATTGTCTTGTATTTTTAATGCAAAGAGCTAATCCCTCTTGTCCAATTCCATACGCACGTACAGCATCTGTAAAAGAGATAGGCTCCAGGCACCATGGTATTGGACATTTAAAAGGTAAACGACTTGTATCATCAGGGTGAACACCTTCTGGCTCCCTATCTAATTGCTTGTCAAATAAGGTGCTCGCACAAATCCTGTGAATTTTATGTTCAACTCCTTCAATGGTCTTGTGTAATACTGCAGGAACGTATCTGGTTCCATCTTTTGCTGTGAGAACATCTTGTGTATCTAGACCACATTGTACACAATAGTGAGAAACACAATGCATAATAAATCCTATTAATAAGCTTAAAAACTATCAATGACGTTCTATAATAATATTTCTGGGTAAAAAGAACAATTCGTTAGATTATTTTGAATCTTCAGTCGCTGCAGCGCGCAATATTCTTTCTCGAATTGTTCGCCACAACCCTTCCTGAGGGAAATCTGTGTCGATCCATGCTTTCTTGATTCCTTCGCGATCAAGCCTTCGCAATGTCTCGTACAGACTCTCAGCTACTTTTACCGGGTCATGTAGTGAGCCTAAAAAAAATACGGTTTTGCCTAGTGGGTAGTTTTTTTCTATAAATCCGAGAATGCAAGAACAGTCTTCTCTATCCTGACTGCTTATAAATAGTTTTGCTAGCGGTGCATAATGACGAAATAATTGACCTGGACAAAGGATTGTTTCTTTATCTTTTACAGCAATAGAAGGAATATATCCCAATACAGGAGCAAAGGCTTCTTGTGATAAAGCTCCTTGGCGAATAATGGACCATTGTCCTTCTCGATAGAAGATCACGGTTGATTCTAATCCTTTAATACCTGTCCCCCCTTTCAATATAGGAAAATCTAGTCCAAAATCTTCCTCGATGTGTTCTATTTTTGTTGCAGAAGGTTTCCCTGATAAATTTGCCGAAGGCATGGCTAGAGGGCCCACTTCTTGGATGAGCTGCCGGGTGAGGGAAAGGGCTGGCATTCGAACCCCTACAGTTCGCAATCCCGCTCTTACGATGGGAGGAATTCCCTCATTGACTGGAAGAATACAGGTAAGAGGGCCTGGCCAAAAAGTGGTAGCTATTTTGTCAAAATGGGGAGGATATTCAGAAATACAAGAATCTATCTGTTCCATAGCAGAAATGTGGACGATGAGGGGATTGAGCAGAGGACGTTTCTTCAAAGCAAAAATCTGTTCTAAGGCAGCAGAATGATCTAAAGAGGCTGCTAAGCCATATACGGTTTCTGTAGGAATGGCAATCACCTTTCCTTTTCTAATGGCTTGAATGGCTTCTTCTAATGAAATATGCATTAGAGAATTAATTCTTTATTTTGCGAATGCACTCTTGGAGGCAAGATACGAAATAATCAATTTCTTCTTTTGTATTATAAAATGCAAAAGAAGCCCGAGCTGTCGAAGAGATATGAAAGAAATCCATCACAGGCTGTGCACAGTGATGTCCAGTTCGAATGGCAATTCCATGTAAATCGAGAAGACTTCCGATATCGAGAGGATGTATTCCATCGATGATAAAACTAATTAATCCCCCCCTTTTTTCTGCCGCTTGCCCCACAATATGCAAACCAGGAATGTCTTTGATTTGTGCGGTTGCATACCGCAATAATTCAGCTTCCCATTGTTGGATATTCTCCATTCCTACCTGTTCCATGTAATCAATTGCCGCCCCAAGACCTATAATCTCTGCAATCATCGGGGTTCCTGCTTCAAATTTAAAAGGGAGAGTATTGTAGGTGGTATGAGAAAAAGTGACTTTTTCTATCATATCGCCCCCTCCTTGATAAGGAGGCATTTGGTTCAATAGTTCTTCTTTTCCATACAGTATACCAATTCCAGTAGGACCCATGACTTTATGACCTGAAAAAACAAAAAAATCCGCATCGAGATCTTGGACGTCAACTGGAATATGAGGAGCGCTTTGGGCACCATCGACGAGAAACTTGGCTCCCTTTTCATGAGCCATTTGAATCATTTTTTTTATTGGATTGACTGTTCCAAGGGCGTTTGAAATTTGATTGACGGCAACTAATTTTGTCCGTTTGTTTAGCAAATGAGCATATTCATCGAGTAATAATTCTCCTTTCTCATTCATAGGGATTACTTTCAAAACCGCTCCCCTCTCTTCGCAAAGAATTTGCCAAGGAACGATATTCGAGTGATGCTCCATCGCACTCACTAGAATTTCATCTCCAGGCTTCACAAATGCTTTTCCAAAAGAATAAGCAACCAAGTTAATCGATTCTGTAGTCCCTCGTGTAAAAATGATTTCTTCTCTTTTTTTCGCATGTAAAAAACGCTGTACCTTTTGGCGAGTTTGCTGGTATTGCTCAGTGGCACGAATGGCAAGTTCATAAATAGCGCGATGCACAGTGGCATAGTGGTCCCGATAAAAATCAGAAATAGTCTGTATGACGATAGACGGTTTTTGTGCTGTAGCAGCCGAATCAAAGTAAACTAGGGGTTTTCCATGCATCGTTTTTTTTTAGCATAGGAAAATCTTGTCTAATTTTTTCCACATTAAGCATAGGAAACCGCCTTCGATAATTCTTTACGCATGGAATGCAAAGGGATCATTTCAAATATTTGCTCACAAAACCCAAGAACCAATATTTTTTTTGCAATCTCTTCTGAAAACCCGCGCGTTTTCATGTAAAATACTTGTTCGGAGTCTAATTGTCCTATTGTAGCTCCGTGGGACGCTTTAACATCATCTGCAAAAACCTCTAAATTTGGTTTGCTGTAGGCTTGAGAGCGATCATCAAGGAGTAGATTATTGTTCAATTGAAATGCTTCTGTTTTTTGTGCGATTTGCCGAACAAGAATTTTTCCTTCAAAACTCGATCGACAAGAGCCATTCAATACATTCTTGAATCTTTGGTATGACCTACAATGAGGTGCTTGGTGATCGACAATAGCGTAAATATGCGATTCTTTTTGATCTGATAGATAAGAAATACCATTGAGAAGAGCTTCAGCACCTTCTCCAGCTAATGCAACTTTGTAATCAGTCCGAGTAGTTTCACTTCCATTGGTCACAAATACTGTTTTTAATGAGCTCTGTTTTTTTAGTGTTGCGCGAAGTGCATCGAAATGCCATTTGGCTGAATGATCATTCCATCCATTTTGGATAATGTGTACATGAGACCCTTCATTAATCACAAATTCTGCTACCGAATTGATAAAACAACCCTTGCAATGAATCGCATGTTGGGTGAAAAGAAAACGAGCATTTGAATGCTGCCCCATGACAACCAATAACCTTGGATTTACAAATTCTGTTTCTTGTTCAGTTCCTACAGTGATTTGCAAAATTTGAATAGGCGATTCCACCAGACAATTAGGTGGAATATATACAAACCCACCATCTTGATAGAGAGCACCGTTCAAAATAGCAAAGGGATCTCGTTCCTCTTTGGTCGTTTTTGTCCATAAGTTGGAAAGCAAAGCATCAAATACCTCATTTGCTTCTAAAAGAGTAGAGGCAATGAGTTTTGAAGGAAGATTTTCTCTACACGATAAGGATTCTTGGTATATTCCGTTGACAAAAACGAGAACAGAGCGAGAACACTCTGGATAGACCCATGGGGTAATCTGCTCTTTGGTGACTTTCGGTGTTGCTTGGAATACAAACTTCTGTTCAAAAAGATGTCGCAGTGCAATATAGCGATAGCCTTCTGTCTCTTTGAAAGGAAGATGTAAGTTGCAAAAATGGTCCCACATAATAGAACGAGTTAAAAAAGGGTCGTGAGAATTTTCCTCAACTTTTCTATAAAGCTCTTCTAATTGGACTTTAAAACTATTTTCCAATGCATTTTGCATCATAAACAGATCCTTGCATAAGCCAATCGTACCCCTTCTCTTCCAACTCCAATGCAAGATCTGCATTTCCAGAGCGAACAATTTTTCCGTCTACCATTACGTGAACAACATCTGGCCGAATATAGTCGAGCAACCGTTGGTAGTGGGTAATTAAAAGCAGACTCATATCTTTATTCATTACCTGATTCACTCCCTGCGCTACGACTTGCATCGCATCGATATCCAATCCAGAATCGGTCTCATCAAGAACGGCAAAAGCCGGTTGTAGTACGGCCATTTGCAAGATTTCGTTTCGCTTTTTTT
>JABDGJ010000006.1 GCA_013286075.1 Chlamydiota bacterium | reverse complement strand
CTCATTGGTTTTGTTCCGTTGAGAAATTTGATCATTAATCCACCTCAAGTTCCGGTAAAACAAGTGATGCGGCCTGTTTTGCATCAAATCCAAGCCGACGCTTCTCGAGATGAGGTAGTAGATCTCGTTGAACGATACAAAATTCCTTCTTTGCCAGTTGTTGATGAAAGCGATCGCTTGCTTGGAGTGATTACCTATGCCAGTGTCGTAGAAGCTATGGAAGACATTGCCGACGAAACCATTGCAAATATTGCGGGAACAGGGGAAGACCTTAGCGAACATGAGCCCATTTTTAAGCGGTTTTTATGGCGAGCGCCTTGGCTATTTGTGACGTTATGTGCTGGGCTTATCACCGCTGCTGTTCTCTCACATTTTAGAGAAAAAAACTGGTTTACATATGTCGCTTTATTTGTTCCCCTTATCGCTGGAATGTCGGGAAATGTGGGCATTCAATGCAGTACTATTTTGGTAAGAGGAATGTCGACGGGAGAGTTATCCGTAGGATCTCGCAAAAAAGCAGTATTCAGTGAGTTGAGTATAGGATTATTGATCGGTATTATTTTTAGTCTTTTGTCAGCTGTTTTTATTTATGTACTGAACTATTTTGATATTCATCATTTAGGTTCAAACCCCATTGCGTTAGGCATCACGATCAGTAGTGGGTTATTAGGTGCTTGTTTAGTGTCGACTGTTTTAGGCACATTGTCTCCTTTCTTCTTTGCCAAATTTCGGATCGATCCCGCTGTTGCTTCCGGTCCTATTGTCACAGCTTGCAACGACGTATTATCGACTATTATGTATATTTTAATTGCCAAAGGAATTACTTCCTTCTTTAGATTATAATGATAAATAACACATATTTTGATGTTTTTATTAACAATAATCATTCCTTTTACATTATTCAGCCATCAGTAGAAGACTCCGCTGTGAAAAGATTGCAAAGAATCGAAGTCGTAGTGAAAAATAGATTGCCATACGATTCTGGAAGAGAAGATTATTATAGATATTCTTCTCGCAGACAATTATTTGCTCTTTTGAGGGAAAAATCATCGGAAATTCTTAATAGATTTAAAGAAGAAAACGCATTTCGATTTCCCTGGTCTTTGCTTTCAAGACAAAGCCAAGAAGAAGCCATTCACATAAGAATTGAAGCCTTTATTGCACGGATCATAGGCTCTAAAATAGATTCTCTACCCAGCTGTGGTGGAATACAAAAAATTGCGGAATATTTATCACTTTTTGAAGCGATATATTTTCTTAAGATAAATCGGCGCTTCTGTTTTGAAGGAGCTGCTATTAGTTTGAAGCGGGCCAAGGAATTAGGATGTGAAGGAAAAAGTTTTGAAGAAGCATACGATTATATTTATAATTTATTTTCCGAGCTAAATGAATTAACAGTAGAAAACGTTATCCCAGATAAATATCTTCATTATAGAGTATTTGGAGAAAAGGGATGGTTAAGTCCTCGCAATCTTAATTTGGAAAAAGTTTTGCAATCTCTGCAAAATGAATTGTCATTTGAAGATCTCTTTTCGCTCCTTTCCAATGAGAAAATTTACAGCATTTTTGGTTTTGTACCATGTTTTAAAAAGTTCCTAAGTCACAAAAAAAGATGGAAACTTACGACAGTAAATTCCCAAATTCTTGAACAAAACAAAAACAAAGCCTTACTTTTATCTGCTAAAAATGGAGATAAAAATATTGTAGAGCTCCTCATCCGATATGGAGCTAACTACAATACGAGAAGTCAACATGCTTGTACGCCACTTGCTCTAGCTACTTTTACGAATAAAATACAAGTTGTACAATTTCTCATTGAGAAGAATGCTGATGTCAATCTAGCAAATAAGGATCAAGAAACCCCTCTGTGTTGCGCCTCCAGAATGGGAAATCTGAAAATGGTTAGATTATTAGTCGAATCCAAGGCAAATATTAATGCTAGAGCACAAAGACAGAAGACAGCACTGGGATTAGCTGTCGAGTGTAATAAAATAAAAATCGTCAATTACCTTCTCAATAAGGGTGCTGATGTAAACAGCGTGGATAAATATAATAAACCCCCTTTATTGTATTCAGCCTCCTCCAAAATGAGTTTTTTGTTACTTCGGGCAGGCGCCAAAGCAACCGTCAATTATCGCCACCGCTCAGGTACCGCTTTACATTACGCTGTAAGGAAAGGAAATTTTGCACTGGTTCAATTGCTTCTAGAATATAAAGCAAGTTCAGATATTGTAGATAGTTACCGTTGTACACCAATAATGTATTCTAATAAGAACTTTTTAATTACTCACCTGCTCAGCCAAGATGTCTTATGAGCACATATTCATTTTAAAGACAGTTTCTCTTGATTAAATATAAAATTTTGTGCTATAATAGTATTTTTAATATTTGTTTTAAGGTATATATATGAATTTTAATTATACAATGAGGGTCAACAAAAGCCCAGAATCTTTACAAGAAGAAACCAATCTTTTCACCGTAAATTTTAATAGTTTTGGGGAGTTTGAACCTGTTTATAATCTACTAAATAATAAAAGAAGAATTAGTTGGTTAGAATCATTAATAATTCCAGTAAGAACTGACAATTTCAGTAATTTTTGTAAAGATTTCTTCTTGCCTGGACTTTTCAATAACGCTTTAAAAACTAAAAAAGTAGCTCTTAGAATTTTTCTCTGCATAATGATGCCTATATATGATCTTATTACGCTTCCTATTAGATTAATTACTGTTATTCCTCGGTATATTTATAATGCGAAGCACCCAAAAGAGGCGCATCTCTTTTATCAATATTTAATACAGAAGGGAGTAGCTGCCGCAGATTTGAGCGCAGGCCACGTTCACCTAGAAATTGAACAACAGAACCAATCGGGTCTTTTGATTACTCAAGGGGGGTGTACATTCAATTTTATCCATTTGCCCCGCTTTGTAAGCAATATACTAACCGAGGGAACCATAGTCGGTTGGAAAAACCCAATAGTAATTGACGACACGCCTTAGAAGGTGTTTTGTAATTCTCATAAACCTTGATTCGAATTCATTTTCACTACTGCTGCTCTCAGGTTTTTACTCAGCTGATGCTCTACTTTTTATAGATATTGTTTCTTTTCGATTAAGGCTAGGTTAATTTTTGTTATATCTATCATCGATAATTGAATAGCATTGTTTATGTGTTGTATAATTAATAGTAAATAAAACCAACAAACTATTATTTATGACAATAAATAAACAGTACTTTGATGTCGTTATAAATAATAATAACGGCACTTTTTATATTACAGAATCATCCAGAGCAAAGGAAGCTAACTTAGCTGTAACCACTTTGGAAAAGATAGAACAGATCATAGAAGGAAGATTCAATTATGATTCAAGTCAAGATGATGCGTATTCAAAAAGAACAAAAGAGCAAATCTATTCTGTTTTAAAGAAAAAAGCATCAGAACTTCATCATAAGTATAAGAACAAAGAAAAGACCGTATCTTGGATTAAGTGGAAAATTTTTAGTAGAGAAAAAAGAATCAATGCAGTTCATGCTAGAATTATAGATAAAATTACGGCTCTATTTCCTTCGCAAAAGCCATCACTTTCAACACTACCAAGCGCTATCGCGCAACTAATCTTTGCGTCATCCGAGTTATCACTTGCCGATTTGGGAAATTTGGGACAAGTAAGCCGCGCGATAAAAAAAGATACAGACACCGCTATTGTAAGACGAGCAAAAGAACTAGGATATACGGGATCAGATCATCGAGCGGCATCCAAACACATGGGTCGTTTGTTTTCAGAAATCAATAAATTAGCTGAACAAAACGTCATTCCACAAAGGTATCTCCGATATACAGAAAAAGGGTTGTTTAGAAAAAAAACATTGAGCCCCGATCAAACCGTACAATGTTTACGAGATACATTAACAGCTAAAGATTTTTTTGAAATGTTTTCTAATAATACTCGTGATAAAGGGCACAATCTCTATTCATCACATTTTCGCCGTTTTAGAAAGATGTTCAAAACATGGAAAATAGAAGAAAGAGGGGCTAGCAATCAAAAAGAAAGAGATCAAGCCTTGTTTCATGCTTGCAGAAGTGGTGATAAAAATCTTGTAGAGATCGCGCTTCAATGTGGTGCAAATGTCAATAATGTCGATCACAACGATTGGGTTTGGGGTGGTCATTCTTTTACCCCTATTTTTTATGCAGCTTCCGAAGGACACACGGAAGTCACCAAGTTACTTATCAGCAAAGGAGCTGATGTCAATTTCGCTACTGAAGAAGGAATAACACCTTTAATGAAAGCTAAATCAAATGAAATACGAACTCTATTGCTAGAAGCTGGTGCAATTGCGGATACTGCTTTCCACGAAGCAGTACAAATAAAAGACTATGATGCAATTGAATTGCTGCTGAAGCATCGGGCGAATATTAATATCATAGGTACTAACGGTCGCACGCCGCTGATGGAAGCAATTCATAAAATAGACGGCGCTCTTGTTGCGCGTCTTCTTGAGCATCATGCCGATATCCATATAAAGGACAAGAGAGGAAAAACTCCTTTGCAGGTTGCAATAGAGTATCTCAATCAGTTTCCAGTAGAAGAAAATCCCCTTTTCTTTTCAAAAGCATTCGAAATTGTTGAGTTATTGCGTGAGAAAGGTGCCGAGCTGGAGTAATTTATGACGATAAGAAAGTGCACGTTGCTAGACGCTCAGTTCGAAGAACTTGAAAAAAGAGTCAAAGCCAGAGATGTTTGGTAATATCCTGCTCTATTAATTCTCATTAGTACACTTAAATTAACGCAGAAGCATAGATGGAATTCGATATTTAGAAATTGTGCTGTACCCATTTACAAGCGGCTAGTACAAGAAGAGAGCTTACCCCGGCGGCTAGAGAAAATATCTCTGCCCCAAATATTCGGACAGCAATCGTTGTAATGGTGACAGCTAAGACAGCAGCACCGACTATAATCGACCAATCCCATCGACTCATTTTTCGCAATCCTGCTTTAAAATCCTTCAGAGTAAAGGGAGTTGGTGTGACAGGAGATAGAGTTGTTGTTTGTTGCATGTATTAACCTGATAAGGGTTTTACTATCCGCTTGCTTGTGAGAACAGCTCAATAAGCCGTTGCTTTTGTTGCATGTATTGTTCAAAAAATTTCGTCGCTTCTGTATGAGCGGAATGAGCAGCATGCATTTGTTGCGAATAGGTATCAGCAGTTCTTCCAATTAATTGGTAATGATGTTCGACCCCTTGAAGAGAAGATTCGTTTTTTTTGTCATAACTGTTCGCAGTGTTTTTTGCCATTTTTGCTACTAAGGAAAATACTCCTCCTCCCCGAGGAAGAAGGGTTGCTGCAGAACAAATAACAGCCAATCCATTGAAATAGATTCCGGTCTTTTTACCATAGAGACTCGCCTTTTCAGCGCTTTTTCTATAGTGCTCATCTTGGTTTTGTTTTTGCACATCAAATAATACAATTTTGTGGTCAAAATGAAAATTTCTATCTTTCTCGCTAATACGCCAATAAATATCTTCGATCGTTAGCTGTTCGAATTCTTGTTTATGTGAATCCAAAGAAAATAAATGTTGGTATGCAGAAGGACCATTCGTTTGTTTTGTGTTTTCTCCTGATGTATGATGCTCTTGTATTTCGCTCATAATCCTCCTATTATATTTGGCTCATAATATACTGTTTGATTTTATGATTTCGTTTTAGCCATTCTCCCAATTTTTCTTTAAAAACCCCGTCGCTTTCCATAATTTCCAAAATTCGTTTTCTAGTTTCTTCATAGGCGTTAGAATAGTGCTTATCTTTGTGATTCCATTGTTCTAGATTCACCCGACTCTGGTTTGTCCGGTTTTTAAAGTAGATACTGCCAGCTCCTGTCAACGTGGCAGCAGATCCCATGAAAAGAGGTCCTATTTCGGCAAGAAGCGTAGCAACAGATTGTACAATAGCTGGTGCATAGACGAGAATTCCAGCAGTCGATGCTGCTGCAGCGATTCCACATAAGAAAGTAGCAGCGACAGTGAGGTTGTGTCCACTTTGAAATATTTTAGACACATTTTCGTCTTTCGCTAATGTATCCTTAATGTCCTGTAATGCTTTTTGTTGCAATTTTTTGAACTGGTGAAATTTGTCAAAATTTTTCTCGCAATTTTTCGCGTTTTCGGTTTCTATTTCTAATTGCGCCTTCAGAAGAATGAGCATGATCGTTTCCAAAGTAAAAGAACTCATAGAAGAAAGTCCCTCTATAATCTTGCTTTCAGAAAGTTTTTCGTGGGAAGAAGGTTTTTCTCGGATAAGCGGCAGAGGTCTTTGTGAATCGAATCCAAGAGGTTTTTCTAATTGGGGGATGGGAGAAATCGGATTCACGGGTGCTGAGTTCAAAGAATCAGTTTCAGGAATATTTGTAGATGGCTTTTTGACGGAAAGATCTATTCCAGTCCACCACGCATAGAGTTTATCCCAAAATGTAATCTGTTTTGATTCTAGCTCTTCCGTATGACGGCTAATGACTTGCGTCGACTGTTTTTCGACATCTTCTACAAAGATTTCGTGCGATGTGTTTTTCCCATTTTCAACTTGTGTGCAAGTCGGGGGTTGAGAATGGAGAATGGTGTGTTGTGAACCTACTTCGTGAATAGTTGTCATGAATTCCCCCATCTTTGTCTCATAAAAGCAACATGCTGTATTACTTTATTGTCTTTGTTCCGCTTTGCTACTTTTTGCGCATCTTGCAAAGCTCGCAAGCCGGCTTCTCCTTGCTTTAAAGCAAAATAACAATCGGCTACTTGTACATAAAAATAGGCATCGCATGATTCTTTGTATCTCATTGCAATGGCCGCATAGCAATCGAGCGCTTCCTGGTAGCATTTTTGCATTTGCAAAGTCGCTGCAAATCCTTTCCAATGCCTTATTCGGTGTGGATCGACAAGAATTAATACTCGAAAAAAATGGCACGCATCTTGGTATTGCTGATTTTGATAAAGTGCGTAGGCGAGTTGATAGAGTTCCTCGATTTGTTGTTCTGTTTGCGCAAAAGGATTTTGCCCTTCATTTACTGTATTTATCCATTCCAAGCAATGCGGAATGAAAGGAGAAAGCGCTTCAGAATTCGTAAACATTTATCTACTAATTCCTCTCTCGATCGTTTTCCATGTGGTTCTTGTGCAACGAAGTGCATCTTTCATCAGGATCATCAATTGACCCAAATGTTGTGCAACTCGTTCGAGTTTTTGCGTTTGGCTTTTGTTTTCTTTGTCCCAATTGTCGGCACCGAGTTGCAAGTTTTCATTTAACCGAATGAGTTCGACCGCATTGAACTGCCATTTATTTTCGGGAATTTTAATTCCGAGTTTTCGGAGAACGTCTATTTTTTCTTGGATATCTGGGTGATTCCGAATGTCTAATTCATTTTGATCTGTTGTGAGATTGTTAATTTCTGCCATGAGCTCGTTGAGCAATCGCATTTTGTCTTGTCGTTGTGAAATTTCTGCGGCGTGTTGATCAATTTTGCTTTTTGTCTCCACTGTTCTTTGCCCATAGTATTTCATGATGTGGTGTGTAATTCCGGGTTCTATATGGGATTTCTTTCTTTGGATAACTTGGGTTTCGGTAACTAGCTTTGTATCAAACATTTGACCCTCCTTGCTGTAAACAGTATAACAACGAGGTGGTATTTTGTATAGGAGAAGAGTGTGGAGAACACCCTCTTAAAGGGAAAAAGAAGGGGCTTCTAACGTCGTAATATCTTTTATTTTTCTTATAACTTATTGATTGTTAACATGTTATTTATTTGAAAATGGTATTAGAATGCGTAATTCATTTACAGCTTCGTTCAGTTCTTGAATTGTTTTATGGAAATGGTGGATAGCTTGTGTTGTTTGTGCAGCGCTTTCAGTAAGTTGCGTAATCGATGTACTAATTTGTTCCGCATCTGTTGATTGGGCCTGCATTCCTTGGTTGACAAGTTCGAATTGGGTGGTAAAAATTTGCACTTGTTCGATAATTGTACCTAGTTGTTGGCTTACATTACTCACTTGTTCTACCCCACTTCGGATTTCTTTTGTAAAGTCTCCTACCCCAGCTACGCTACTAGAGAGAGCGGTCATAATTTCATTTATAATTCTTTCGATATCGAGAGTTGCGATGGCGGTTTGGTCGGCCAATCGCCGAATTTCTCGTGCGATAACGGAAAAGCTTCGTCCATATTCTCCCGCTTTTTCGGCTTCTATGGAAGCATTCAATGAAAGAAGGTTTGTTTGATCCGCTACTTTTGTAATGGTCGTGATAACAGTTGTGATGTTATTGGCTTTTTCATTTAATATAGCTAGCTTTCCTGCGATAGTTGTAGAAGCATCGACTAATTGCAACATGATCGCTTGCATATTGTGTAAAGAATCTTTTCCTTTTAAAGCTAGACCAGAAGTTTCTTCTGCAATAACGCCTACTTCGTTCATTGTTTTTGCAAATTCTTTTGCAGAGGAAGAAATGCCATTGGCTGCAATCGCAATTTCTCTCGTCGTATTTTCTTGGTCGACGACAATTTTCTCTTGCACTGTCGAAGCAGAAGCAATTTCTGCTGCGGATGTTGTTACTATCGCTCCAATCTGTTGTAAGCGATGAATGATTGTCTCAAATGTCTCAGCCATTGTATTAAAAGATTGGGCGACTTCATCAAATTCTGTATTGTCGTGGCGAAGGGGAATTCGAGCTGTCAGGTCTCCCTTAGAAAGCATTTTTGTTGCGCTAAGGAGTTCGTAGAGATGTTTAATGATTTCTTCGAGTTTTTGTGCCATTCGATTAAAGGCTCCTGCTTGGTGGCCAATTTGATCATCGTAAGGATCTTGCACTCGAATCGATAAATTGCCATTTGCAAAACTTTCTGTGGCAGCTGTTAATTGATGTAATCGACGGCTTCCTACCATAAAAAGAGCAAGACCTATGAAGAAAGCAGCTACCTTTAAAAGAAAATTTGTGAGAGGAACGATCCACAACTCGTGTTGCACATATTGTTTTTCGGAGAGAAAAATTTGTTTCAAATCAGAGAGTCCCTCGTTCCATAATTGATTTCCTTTTTCTGTCGCTTCTCTTCCTTCTCTTTGAAATATGGCTAAGGAGTCGGGAGAATCAGTCTGTTTCTTGATGGATTGGATATATTTCTCTGTACTGTCCAAATAGGCTGTAAGAAGTTGGAATCCATGCATTATTTGAGGATCTGTTTGGTGAGAATCGATGCCATAGCGCAAAAAAGAAATATCTGATTCGATAAGAGTAATCAATGCCAATATTCGATCATGTGAAGGACCTTCGTTCAAATGATCCCAGGTAGATGATGCTAATAGAAGCAATTCAGACATATTTTCTTGCAGATAAGGAAGTCGTAAGAAAATGGTTGCAAGGAAGGTATAATTCTCTATATGAGACAAGCGATTCACTCCTAAACGAGCATTAAGATACCCAAATTGGATCAAGAGGTTTCTCAAGATTTTTTTATGCAAAAAATCGCTTTCTTCTACACTTATCATAGGGAAGTTTTGTATAAGTTCCTTCCAATCATTTGCCACGACTTTCGGATTGATTTTTCTCCAGAATATGTTGTTTTTGTCCGTGATCGCCACTCGATCGAATTCCACTGCTTTGTCGATTGTTTTTTGGATTTGTCTATTCAACGTTTGAATGGAGGCTAAAGGATAAGGATTTCCAATATACTGATGCATCATCCATCGGTGTTCTTGGATTTGTTCGAACAAGTTCTTGAAAATTGCTTCTATTTCGAGTTCTTCGAGTTGATCATCAATAAACTGAATCCGTTCTGCATGTGTATTAAACCAATACAAGGTGATGGGAAGAATCGAGAAGAAAAAAAAAGCGCATATCAGTACGTAGATTTGCGTGTAACTGAGATGGCTTAAAATCCAATTGGCAATAGATCTCCGGCTCATACCCCACATATATAGAGAAGAACAGGGTCTGTCAACATCTTGCTTTTTATGGGTCGTATTGTTACAGTTTTATTTGTATTATAGAATGATTACTATGTCGAAAAGCTACATTGAATCTACTTTGGTTCGCCAGGACTTGCCTTTTGAAGTTCCTCTTCGCCCGCAATCTTTGGATCAATTTTTAGGGCAAAATGCGATACGAGAACGACTCGAAGTGTTGATTGGAGCCGCAAAACAGCGGGGAGAAACATTAACGCATTGTTTATTTAGCGGACCGCCGGGGCTTGGAAAAACGACTCTAGCCAATATCTTGGCAAAGGCGATGGGAACCAATTTGGTTGTAACTTCTGGGCCTGTGGTTGAAAAAGCAGGTGACTTAGCAGGTATCCTCACTGGACTGAAGCCGGGAGATGTATTATTCATTGATGAAATCCATCGTTTGAATCGATCGATTGAAGAATATTTATACCAAGCGATGGAAGATTTTACCCTTGATCTCATGATTGATAGTGGTCCAAATGCGAGGAGTGTCCAAGTCAAAATCAATCAATTTACATTGGCCGGTGCCACAACTCGACTGGGCTTGCTTTCGGAGCCTTTGCGAACGAGATTTGGTTTTACCTGCCGTTTAGACTATTATGATGCAGCAACTCTCCAAATGATTATAGAAAGAGCGGCCGTTCTATTGCAGGTTGTGATTGATGCTCCTTCCGCCATGGAGATTGCTCAAAGATCGAGAGGTACGCCCCGAGTAGGAAATCATTTACTCCGCTGGGTTCGCGACTTTGCTCAAATGCGCAATAACAATCAAATTGATAAAAAACTGGTTGAACAAGCTCTTTCTATGTTGTCTATCGATGAAAGGGGATTGGATGAAATGGACAATAGGATATTGCACATTATTGTGGAACACTATGAAGGAGGACCCGTGGGAATTCAAACGATTGCTGCCTCTATCGGGGAAGAACCTTCGACGATTGAAGCTTATGAACCTTACTTAATTATGATGGGATTACTCAAAAGAACTTCTCGTGGTAGAGAAGTTACTCACTTAGGTTATGAACATTACGAAAAAATAAAAAAATCAAAAACTTTTAATAAAGGATGGAAAAGATGAATATAAGAAAAATAGGAACATTCTTATTATTAGCTCTTTTTTCTTTATATTATCCCTTACAAGGAACTCTTTGGGATGATATTACAAGATGTTTTATACCAGGGCAGCGATCACCAAATCCTACCATTCGGGTATTAGTTTTGCATGATGTGGAAACAGCGTATTTGCAGGTGGATGGAAAATATAGTTTGCATGATCCTTATGAAAATTCTCACTTAAGCTCTCGCTTTTGTGGAAAAGGTCGGACGATTCAAGTTCTCAGTGATGGATTAAAATGGGGAGAAGCTTTTCCAGGATTGCATCAGTTACAAATTTGCCCAAAGCATTACACAACGCAAATTATTTTGAATGATCAAGTATACAATAACCCCCTCTACATATATGAAATTGAAAAAGGGGCGACATTGAGCGCTGTCGTCGATGTGCCTATAGAAGACTATGTAGGTTCTCTTCTTTCTACTTATCAAAATGTTTCTCTCGAAAAAGAAGTGTTAGCTGCTCTCGCTATAGTCATTCGAACGAACGCCTACTACGAAGCTTTTCATCCAAAAACCACCTATTGGGCTGTGGATGGGCAAGTGACAAGGTATCCTGGGGCGGTTTCTCTTTTTCCTCAGGAGGAAGAAGCTCTTCACCAAACTCGCCATATGATTATGAGTAAGACAAGCATTTATGAAGGAGTTGCCACTCCATTTGCGGCACAATTTGATGCAAAAGATCGCGGAGCTAGAAACGTAGAAACAGCCAAAATTTCATTGGAAGAAGCAAATGCCATGGCACAGGGAGGGGCTCACGCTGCGCAAATTTTGGCAAAAGCTTTTCCTCAAGCAACGATTATGCTTATCGACCAATCAAAAAACCACTAACCCCATAAGAGACTGTCCACAAACCATGGTTTGTGGACAGTCTCTAAGTGGGCAACGATCAATCAGAGTAAACAAAAACCCAAATTTTGAGATTACCTCTGTGTAAATATATTTTAAATCTGAGTTTTGGGTTTATCTCCCAAAACTCAGGTTTTTAGGAATAGGTGTCATGAATTTAGATTTAGAGATAGACGAATATATAAATAACACACTTTGTGCAATTCTTTCGGAACGTGTTGAAAAGGACAGAAAAGACCAAGAAAGTGCAATTGAAGAGCTTTCTTCTGAAAAAATTTATGAGTATAATAGACGACGAGTAAAAGTTTCAGATCAAGATTTGCAAAAAAAACTGCAAAAACAATTTACATTAGCTCAAACCTATTTACATGATTTTATTTACGACACTCATCTATTTACTCCTGCTGCTTTTCGCAATACCGTTAGCTATGTTGTTTGGAATACATCCCAGAAACTTACAGCAATAAAAGATGGGTGGGTCGCTGCTTTACAAGGTGATCGCGAAACAATGGAAGATACTTTTGCACAAAGCAAAATTTGTGTTTACCGTTCGAAGATGATTCAGCTGAGTCTGTTTGATGGACATAGTGGCAAAGGATGTGCTTCTTTTTTAGAAAAGGAAATTTCTGGGTATCTAAAGAAGACATTAGCACAACAAAAAGCTCTATCAGATTCATTCATATTTAATGTTCTTAAAACAACATTTGTCTATCTAGGTGATCAATATAGATATTTGAACAAAGCTTCTTCTTTATGTAACACTCATCTACCAAATAAGCATTTTTCTGGAAGCACAGCTATTACTGCGTTGATAGGAAAGAATACTTTATGGGTAGCAAACGTAGGGGATTCTCGAGCGATTTTGATACATAGTAATGGAAAGGTAGAAGCTTTAAGTAACGATCATAAGCCTGATAGAGAGGAAAATAGAAACGGGATTATCAAAAGAGGTGGCAAGATCTATCCACGTACATTTTCTGATGTCTCTCGTGTGAAACATCGAAAAGGTACAAAGCGATTCGCTGTATCAAGAGCTGTAGGACATCCTGAAAACTTATCGGGAATTAATCCTCGTGCATCTATTATTTCTTATGATCTTACTAAGTTATCAGGCAGTTATAATTTCTTCGTTATTGCAACCGACGGTTTCTGGGATGTTATTTCTTCAACGAATGCAGCATTAACTGTAAGGGGCATCATAAGAAGTTCTCAGAAAAATTCTACGACAGATTCCATAGAAAAAATTGTTGCAGAATCATTGGCTGAGCAGGCCTTCAGAACATGCTCACTTGAGAAAATTCGGTGCGATAATATCACTGTCATGGTTGTTAAACTCGAAAGTAACCCTCCTTTCCAAGAAGTTAGAAAATTCCAGCACACAAAAACTTTGGCTCACAAACAGCGACGGTATGTTCATATTCGTGATTGTAAATTCATGTGTAAAATACTTGTACTTTTTTTTTCATTTGCAGTGGCTTTATCTATCTTAAAAAATATGAATCAAAAAATCACAATTGATTCCCGCTAACCTATAACTCGTTCCCAAGACATAAGAGGGTGTTTTGTAATTATAATAGCCTTGTCATAAATCGTTTTGTGAAGATATTCACCAAACATAGATGCTCTAGGCGTTTCTACAGCTGAAATGAGTAAGCCTTTATCTCGAAGCCTGGCAATCCTCCATGATCCTCTAGAAAGGCGTCGTGAATTTCAATAACTTGTTCAACAGTAAAAAACTTTGTCATCGTTTAGAGAGATTTTTTGCGAGTTGATGGCGTTCTTTACGGATTCTTTTTAGTCCTTTTCTAAAGGATGCATTGTCCATTTCAATATCTTCTTCCTCTTCCGCCGCTTCTTTAAAAGCCAAAGCTTCTAAAATATATTCACGCATAGACATCCCTTTCTTTGTCGCTATCATCTTTAAATGCATATGCTGTTCGGCTGAAATATCCAAGCTTAAACGAACCATATGATGAGCTTGTCCCATAAATCCTCCTGATTTCCACCTTTCCACAATAACTGAAATGTTGATAATTGTCAATTCCGTGCATCACAATAATACCGTTGTTCAATCGATACGGAATTGCAAGAACCATCAACAGAACAGAATAGAGTTTAGGTTAACATTTTAGAATTTGACAAAAATTCTAATTTAGAATAAAATTACATCTTAACCAGAGATGAAAAAATGAAAAATTATAGAGATTTAGCGCAAAGTTTAGTAAGTCTATTTTATCCTTTAGTAGAATGCTCACTGATTGACATGGAAGGCTCGATCCAAGAGATTTTTAATGCTTTCTCAACAGTCAAAGAAGATCTGGATTATTGTTTAAGTTCTCCAATTGACCAAGCTTTTCCAGAATTCTTGAGAGTAGGAAGAAATGTAAGAAGTATGATTTGTTCTCTTTATGAAGAGGAAAAGCTGATTGGTTTTTTAAGGATACGCTATGATTTAACTCACTTTAAAAATCTTCAAGATCAGCTTAACGGTCTAATGCAATCTACTTCTGATTTTTTATCCAAGTCATCTGTTGATCCTTGGAAGCAAATGATTGATCAAACTGTGCAATTTTATCTTTCCGAGAATAAAATCAATCTCCAAGCAATATCAGCAAAGCACAAAAGAGAACTTCTTTCAATTTTGCGTGAGAAAGGTTTATTGGATTTTAAAGAATCTTCAACTTATGTTGCGTCTAAACTTCAAATTTCACGAGCGACTGTTTACAACTATTTAAAAACAACAGCAGACTTCAAAAAGGTACACGTACATCAAGTAGATGCATTTACAAATACCAAATTTGGAGGGAATCCAGCTGGAGTTGTTTTGGATGCAGATGACCTAGATGAAGCCACTATGCGCAAAATAGCGAGAGAATTGAATTTATCTGAAACGGCTTTTGTTCTCTCGAGCAATAAAGCTACCTTTCAAATGCGTTACTTTACCCCAACAGGACATGAAATCGCTTTTTGTGGACATTCTACAGTAGGAGCGCTCTTCATGATTGCCAAAGAAAAGCGTTTTGGAACTGAACAAGAAGGTCTTTATCCATTCAAGGTAGAGACACTTTGTGGTGTCCTCAATATGGAAGCAAAAATAGAAAATCACGATGAGATCAAAGTAGCTTATGAAGCTCCTACAATTAATTTAAAAGAGACGTCCGTTTCCCATGTTGCAGTTGCTAAGGCTGCAGGATTTGATGAGAATTTAATAAATCCTGTTTTCCCAATAATGTACGAACAAACCAATAAAGATCTTTTTGTAGTTGCAAACTCATTGGATGATTTAAAAAAAATTGAGTGTGATCCTAAGTCATTTGCTCAGTTTTCTAAACAGCATGATATTGTTGCTTTATGCATCTTTTGCCCTGAAACTTTTGATAAAAAAAATCAGTTCCATATGCGGTGCTTTGCACCCTTAGTGGGAATTTCTGAAGATCCTTTTACAGGTTCAGTTTTAGGAGGTCTTACAGCCTATGTAGACTCATTTGGCCTTCTGTCAAAAAACGTCAATTATTTTCAAGTTGAACAAGGGCATTTTATTGAAAGACCGGGAGTTGTGAAAGTGGAGTTTTCAAGAAAGAAAAAAAGCTATCATGCCAAAATTTTTGCCCAAGCCGTCCACTGTTTTTCAACGGAAATTAATCTTACTTAAGGAGGATTTGAAATGTTTCCCAATAAATTAGTCGCTATTGTCAATAAACAGATTGAAACTGGCGTCCTCATGAATGCAGTCGCTCATATGTCTTTAGGATTTGGAGCTCATATGGGACATGAAGATCTGCATCTGATGGATTATAAAAATGCGGAAGGATTTATTTATCCTAATATCTCCAAGATGCCGTTTATTATTTTGAGAGAAAAAAATTCGAATAAAATTGAAAACCTTTTGATCAAAGCGAAGGAGGCTGGAGTTCAATATTCTGTATTTACAAATACCATGACCGAAGGAACATGGGCTGATCAGGAAGCAAGAACGATTGCGACTAAACAAGAACATATTATTTATTATGGTCTTGTTCTATTTGGACCCCGTGAAATTGTGAGTGAATTGACGAAAAAATTATCTTTATATAAAGGATCAAATGATGAATAAAGAACTCTCAAATAGCTCACAAAAGGTGCAAACGTTTTTAATTGAAAATGGATATGACTGCATTGTAAAAGAGCTTCCAGATTCTACTAGAACCGCTGAAGAAGCTGCTAATGCTATAGGATGTGAAGTAGCTCAAATTGCAAAATCGCTTTGTTTTATAGATAAAGCATCTGGCAACCCAGTTCTTGTAATAGCTTCAGGAATTCATCGTGTGGATACAAAGAAAATCGAAGAGTCCATAGGCATGCATCTCATCAAAGCAGATGGGAAGTTTGTAAAAGAAAAACTAGGATTTGCAATTGGTGGAGTGCCGCCTATTGGTCACAAGGAAAAAGTCATTACATTTTTAGATCCATCGTTAAAAGATTATGAATGGATATGGGCCGCTGCAGGAACTCCATTTGCAGTGTTCCAACTAAAGGCTAGTGAATTAGAAAAAATGACTGGTGGCAAATTTATCGAGTTAATATGGCAAAAATGAACCTTTAAGCCTTCATTAAATTTTCTGATAACAGAAATTAATTAAAATCAAAAAAAATATTTAATTTTAAACAATACAACAGTTGATTTTTAGTATGGTTTTTGAGAAAATTACTATTTTATAAAATAAGACAGGTATTCAAAAAATGTTAGGTCCTCTTCAACAAGCACTAATTCCAATTCAAACTAATAAATTAAATCTATACCAACTAGAAAGGAAGATTAGGCAGTTTGATGGGCGTTGTGTATACAGAATACAAGGAGAACAGCAGGGAGAAAAAGTCGACAACTGGGTGCTATTCTCTCCCAAAGAATATGACCAATTTCGCCGAGAACATTCTAGATGGACTTGGAGTTGTGATAAAATTTCTTTAGACGGAATAACAAGGAAAGCATTCGCACTTATAAAAAAAGAAACCGATAGTGCAACTGCACATATTCCTGATCAAATCAATGTCGATTCACCTCAAGATATTACAACTATGCATACCGTGATTCAACGAGGTTGGTTAAGTTCAATATATTGTGATAGGAGAGGAAAAGCAGTTTTAGTTATATTGAAAGAAAAAATTACAAGTTATAAGCAATCTCATGAAATCGAAAAAACGCAAGGCATCTGGGGTTGGATTAAATGGTTCATTTGGTCATGTTTTGATAATAGTCATCTGTTACTCAAAGATATAGAAAAAGCACAATTTTCATATGAAGCAGAATATTTACACAAAGTTAAGCAAGCTTTAACGATAAAAGCTAGAGCAAATATACAGGATTTTAAGGAGATTTTAAGCGGAAAAACAAACACTACCGATAAAGATATTATCCATATAGAAGATGTTAAGGAATGGCTAGAAACAGATCATCCGGACCATTATTTATTAGACACGGTAGAAGGGCTAGAAAAAAAAGCAAAATTAGAAAAACACAGAAATGCAGTTCTAGCCATCATAAATATTTGGGACGCCTTAAAAATGGAGAAAGGTTCCACGAAAGATATCAAAGCTCAAGCTATCTCATCACCACCTAAACAAAGATCATCCACTAATATTCAATCAGATATTCCACAAGAAAAGATGGTGCTTTTAACAAATGGATCTTTAGTCTCTTTATCTGCATTTACTGCTATAAGTATGGATCTAACGACATTAAAACAAAAAAATCCTTTTGCTTTTGGCACTTTAGTACGTATGTGTAAAGATCCCTCCTATATACTTTTAGATGATCCTATGATTAACATAACGGGATCATTAAAACGGCACGAATTCCTAGAAGAGAATGGATCTGTGAAGAATCTTGCCAAAGAAATTGTACTCTGCTCCGTTACAGATAGCTTAGAGTTACAATCACCTCTCATGAAAAAATAATTGACTTTATTATCTTCTTGGTAGAAAGGCGACTGCTCATCTGAACAAAAGCCTTGTTAGATAATCATTTGGATAGTTTGTATACCAAAAGACCAATTGCACCAACCCAGGTCGCTTTCAATATCCCTTGAAAACATCTTTTTGTAGAAAGATTTATTTTTTCAGCCGTTGGGGTTGGTTTATTTTGATTTGCGGCTATAAACGTCTCGGCGCAATGTTGTTGCAATTTCCCAGCATCAATATTGAGGTTGTATAAATAAGTATTGCGCTCTTCTCTTTCAATTGGTGAATAATAGAGAATATGTCCCAAGTGATAAATGGCTTCTACAATTCCAACTAATGTTCCTACGCCTGGAAAACAACATATCACATCCGAGACCTGTATTTTATCTGCTATTGTGCTTACCATATACTGTCCTCTAAAGAGATTATTATAAATTTATTATATCTAATTTCGCTTTTGTAAAACATTATTATAATAGTGAGAAACAATAAATTAATGAAAAACAATAATAATCTTAATATAATGTCAGTTCGATTTTAAAATTTAGAATACCAGCAAACGGATAAGTTTCTGAAAAACTTCTCCTAACAACGTAATCGCTTGACATTTTAAATGTGTTGCGACAAAATACATGTAAAACTGTCATAAGTTGATAGGCTCATGTCTTTTACTCCTAAATTTAATATTACTAACAACATCACAGCTGCTCTTGTAAAAATAGAGCGTACACGAGGGTTTTTAGAAGCTGCACGGCTATCTGACGAATGGATTGCAAAGATGCAGGCTAAGACTTTAATTTTAGAGGCTCACCACACGACCCATATCGAAGGCACTCACTTAACTCTAGATCAATCTGAACAGCTTTTGACAGGTCATAAAATAGAGAATGTAGATCCCGAAGATGTTCGAGAGCTTTTGAATTATAAAAAAGCTTTTGATTTGGTTGCAGATTATTTAGGCAGTGGTGAACCAATAAGAGAAGGACTAATTCGCGAAATTCATAAAAGGCTTGTTGAAGGTGTTCGAGGGAATTCTGCAACTCCTGGCGAATATAGAAGGATACAAAATTATGTGGCTAATTCCAAAACAAAAGAAATTATTTATACGCCTCCCCCTGCCTTTCAAGTCCCTCTCATGATGTCAGAGTTAGTGGAGTGGCTTAAATTGGAAGAAGAAATTAACTCTGTGCTTGTGGCTGGGATAGCTCAATTTCAGCTCGTTCATATTCATCCTTTTTTAGATGGCAATGGTCGATCAGCACGTTTGCTTTCGACACTCTATCTTTACAAAACAGGTTATGATTTTAAGCGTCTTTTTACAATCAGCGAGTATTACGATAGGGATCGTTCTAATTACTATAAGGCGATTCAGTCAGTACGCGAAAATAATATGGATATGACAACCTGGTTAGAATATTTTGTACATGGGTTGGCAACCCAATTGCAAGAAGTTCAAAATCGGGGGCAACAAGTCATGAAACTAGATATTCTTGCCATACAACACAATCTTTCTAATAGAGAGAAAGAGGCTATTGAAAAGGCGTTAGATCAAAATGGTTTGTCTATTAAAGAATTTCAGCTCCTTTTTCCTGAGACAAGCAAAAGAACTCTCCAGAGAGAATTAAAGCATTTGCTTGAGCTAGAACTTTTAAAAGTAGAAGGCGCCACAAATGATCGTCGTTATTTGGTTAACTTGTGACAAATTTATGTCGCAACTTATGACAAACTTATGACACAGCTTGTGACAAATTCATGTGACTACTCCTTGCCAAATGTGAGATCCGAAGTTGATCGATATTTTCCTGTTAAAAATCCTTGAGCTAAAGAAAAATAGCTTATGACTCCCATAGTGTTTTTTACACATAAAGGTTCTAAATTACACTCAAAAACTTCTCGATCATATAGATTATAAGGAAAATTCTGGAACATACACAAACGAAGTACAAGTAGTTGGTGGTAAGCTACAGTTTTCAGTAACTTTCTTCACCAAAAGAATTTTCCATAGGACTAGAATGAACCAATGTTCTCAATACAACAGTTGCTGGATCGCTTGCATTATAATACAGGCGAAACCGATAGTATTCGGCAATCCCTTTATTTTTTAGGCTGAAAAGGTCAAGCGCGCGAGCAATCAAGCAATTTGCCAATAATCTCAAAATACTCTCAATTGTAAGTCCAATAATGGTTGCTGTGTGAATAAGTCTCCAAACATATTTGTTGGAGTAATTGTGTCGGCTAAGAGCAAAATTTAGAATGGGGGAATCGGGTAATAGCGGGGAAAACAATTTATCGAAAAATTCATGTTTTAAAACTACCCATGCATATATATCCCTAGAGTTTGTCACTAGATTCCTTTCAATTTCGTGCTTAAACGCATTCTTGGGTAACTGTAACTCTGGATAAAGTTGATTCACTCCGCTCCAAATTTGGCATACTTCTTTCTCATTAAATTCTACATAACCATTGGTTTTGTAAACTTCAGCTACTCTAGATGAGAAGCTTTTTGCTTTTCTCCAAAATCCAACTTGAGCAATTCCTTGATTGAGATAAGACCTGTATGAAATTGCGTGAGAGGCACTGATGTAATCTTCGTTATCTTTTGATCCCCAATTATCTGGTTCCCAATTATCTGGTTCCATTCGAATTTTAAATAAAGGATTCATACCATCACCAGTAATTTCTGAAAATAAGATAGATGAGACATCGACTAAACACAACACTTGCTGCTGCCTGGTTCATGTTATAACGCACTTCTTGCAATTCTGCGGCGATTGGGTTCCTTATCTTATTGATGGAAATGGCTAATCGAAGAGTGCAATTGGCTATAGTCCGGAAAAATAATTCCGGAATCATTAAACATAGGCCTACCATCGCACCAAAACGACTATGAGTCGATAAATGTTGAGCATGATATAAGAGCTCTGAATTTGGTATCATAGGACGGAAAACCTGAGCAATAAATTTACCTGAAAGATAGGTATATGTATGATTTAAGGGATTTTGATCAGATTTATCTGATCCCTGATACTCATTTAGTGGGAATCCTTTTTGAATAGCTTGCGTGATTTTTTTGGAATCAATCGGATGTTTCTGTAGCCATGTAGATAGATCGTCGTCATACATTCCTGAATTAAAGTTTCCTTCATAATCATGTACTTCCACCTCGATTGCATTGATATCATCAGATATATTTCCGCCAAACTTTCCAAACCACCACCAACTATCACATCTATAACGAATATAAGCATTAATATAATATTCTAGGAATACATCGTCCCTGATATAAACTTTATCGTTCATGGAAATGGTTGGACAATCATGAGCCGGCATAGGCCGTTCTTGATCGGGGTAACAAGAAACACGAGACACTTGGTTAGAACCAGGGATTGTAATCCAATCAACAGGCACTTTATTATATACAGAGTGACATTGTTGCATAAAACCTTTTTAATGGTCGTTTTCTATTTTTTATTATAATAACAAAAATGCAGAAATAATACAATTTTAAATAAAAATTATTACTTGATAATTAATTTTTTAGAAGACAGAATATCTCAGTTGTTGATCACCAAGAGCGTTTTCACTCAAAAAATTTATATAAAAATCTCTAGTGAGTAGCCAACGTGGGGGTTAATACATTTTTTCTGATTGCTTCTTCACGCATTTGTTCCCATCGTTCATATTGTTTTTGCTTTTTTGGGTCGGGATTTCTTCTGTCAAAAAACCAAAAGTCGAACCATCAAAATAGCCAAAATACAATCTTAGTAAGGAGACAATAAATCTGGTTTTTGTAAGTGCAAAAGAAGGATCACCAAATTATGGCCCAAAGAACCCTATACCGTCCAATACTTTGACGAACACGGAAATATGACTATAAAAAGCGGTGGAACAAAAACATGGCGCAATAACAATGTAGGAAACCTAAAGTATTTTAAAAAAGGTAGTTTTGCAAACAGAAATGGATCTATTGGAGTTGCTAATGAAATGGCCATATTCCCTGACATAGAAACAGGGCGTAAGGCTTTGATTAAATTATTGAAAGGCCCTTCATATTGTGATTTGAGATTGGAAGAACTTTCAGATAAGTATGATGAAGAAAATAAAGCAGAGCATCGTAGAATGCTTCAATCTATTTCAAAACTTGATCTCACAAAAAAAATTAAGGATTTAACGCCAGAGGAGTTTGAAAAGCTCCGTATCACTATGGAACGGATTGAGGGGTGGGGGATAGGTAAAGAAGACTTCATCGAAAAATGTTATATTTCAGGAGTTCACAAAAAACGGGGTATAATTCAGGAATATCTTGTTAAAGAAGGTTCTAAGGAGAACTGGATCTCAAAGCAAGAAGCGATAAAACTAACCCTTGAAGGACGTTTACATGCGACCGTTGTTCATTTGAAAAATGGAACAAATTATCTCCGTCCCGAATATGGCTTAAAATCTTTTGATCTTATCGTTTGAGGTGGGTAATGATAAACCGTTTCTTTCAAATATTAGTGACTTTTTGCTTGTTTCCACTATTGTTTATAACTGCATCAAGCGAAATCGAACTTTCAGGAAGACTAGTAAAAAAATACTATAAGACATCGATAATTATTCAAGATCCTGCTTTTGGATGGTTTTTAGAGTTAGATGATCCTTCGAAAGCTAGTTTAGATAATGCCTTAAGTGGACTGGATACGAATGAAAAGCAAATTTGTTCCAATTTTCATATGGACTTTATCCAGTTGATATTAAATGCTGGAATCGATCCCCAAACTTGTCGCGATTTAGAAAACCAGTCTATAAATGTCAAAGGTCAATTATGGGATCCTCCACATGTATATCGACCAATTCCATCTCATCAACTATCCCTTTATGAGTTAACACAAAACAATCAAGACAACCTTGAAAAGACTCCTGTGGAAAAATCTCTAAAATCAGTTCAAACTTCCCTTGCTGTATGTGAAAATCCTTGGAGGCCTTGTGGAGTAAATGAAAAATTGAATGATGTTCCGTTAGAGCTTCCAGAAGGAGCGCCTCAATTTCTTGTTACTTTAAAAGGCACCTTGCAGCTCAAGCTTTATCCTGGACCTCCTAATTATGAATCTATTGAAAATGGAGACTATCCTGAATATTGCTGGATGCTTCAAATGGATTCAAAATCATTCGAGATAGCCTCAAAAACTCCCGTTTTAGAGCCTGCCCTATCAATGACGGACATCATGAGTGTCTCAAATTGGACTGAAGTTCAATTGGGATTAGAAACCGACATGAGAAAATTCTGTGAAAGTTACATTAACCAGAAAGTTACTCTTCAAGGATATCTTTCTCATGCAATTCTAGCACATCATCACGCTCCTTTTCTCATGTCTGTTCAATCAGTATACGGAATTGAAAAACCATATTTAAAGAATGGGCAGTAGATGCTCCTTTATCAATTGCTGATGATGTTTTGAGTACCTGGAAGGAATCGTGCAAAGATCCCGAATTGAGACAAACTATGGAAAATTTCATTGCGAAACTTTCCTAAAAATAAAGGCTTCTCAGCTTTAATTTCATGGTGCACTGGTGGTGCAGTGGCGGACAAAAAACAGCGATAAATGAAGAATTCTCGCGACAATCAATTTTATCTCAAGCCGTTTACTTTAATATCGTTATGTCTGGCAGTTGATTGTGAGGAGTGGGACGCAGCATAATTCGTAATGCGAAGATCGTCAGTTCGACCCCGGCTTTGGGCAATTCATACAGACACCTCTCTATTTCAGGCTTTAGATATTTCGCCGTCGCGTACCAGGCAATATATCCAAAGAGATTGAATGTGTAAATTTAGGTTTTCATTTCGCGCAGATTCGGATACAGCACATCCTTGCTTTTTAAGCGTAAGTTATTTATATTCATATTATAACAAATAATATACAGATATTTTTTTATGAACTACATTACGCCTCTTCTCATTGGAATGGGTACTCATGTATTTATTCACAAAGTGCTTCCAGCAGTCTTTCCTTTGAATGAAGACGCGTATATAGGTCATGTTTTTAGACGCACAGTAAGAGAAACTTGGCAAGAACAAATAAATGAGTGCAGTGATAAAGTAAAACGTATTTGGCGAGTGGTTATACCTGATAATGCTGGAATGGCTTCAGGAATTTTTGCTGCCTATATAATTTATAATAAATATTCCATATCCTATTCGGAAATTCCCATTATAATTGGAATGATTCTTACAAAGATCGCAGCCTTACATTTCTTTAGAGAACAAATCTGTTGGCGAATATTAGGTCCTGTGGCCTTTAAAAATCTGCCAAATCCTCTTAACATTTATGTAAATAAATTTTTTCAATCTGTAGGTCCATCCGATTTGCAGCCTACGACCTAAAAGAAACTGAAAAACTAATTTTAAATAAAATAGTTTATATATTTACATCACTATTGACAATTTAATAAAAAATTAGTTATACTAGACGTAGTTTTTTTATTATTTTTTTATTTACTAAATATGAATTCTTTAATCACATTCCCCACAGGTGCTGCCACAGAGGAAAATGGAAATTTTTCACTTTCTGTTCAAGAAAGTAATGCTTCTAAAGTTTCGACACGTAGTGATAAAGAAAAAAAGAAGACTATAGTAGCAGTTGTTGCTGAATATCTAGCATATTTACCTAATTTACCTAAAAGCTTCGATCGAAGCTTGCGAGACAGGTTAGAAAGACTGTCTGTACCTAATCAAACACGTTTGTCGTTCTTTACAATAGAAGTCGTTGGCAACGAGATCTTTTGCCGCTCTCTCCTTTTAGTGGGTCGTGTATGTTCTACATTGTGGGCTATTCCAAAAGGAGAAGCGTTGAGAGAGGCTCGTTATTTAACTGCAGAGTTGATTGAAGGAGTTGCTGTGGTAGTTTTGTCTATTCTTCGAATTCCTTTTATTTGCTCAGATAATGCTCCTCGTTTATTAAAAACCCAAGCTTGGGTAGAAAGATCCATCGAATATATATCAGGTGAGCATGTCCTTTCTGCCTCGATCACAAGTATTGAAAAACAAAGGCAATTCCTGCTTACAGTTCATAAGTTCAAGAATAATGGTGAAATAAGCGATGAATGGTTAGAAGAAGCTGTAGCCTTTGATCGCAAATGGATTATTTCTTCCACAAAATCTCGTCGCATTGCTCGAATTGGAGCTTGGGAGCAATTAACGTCTAAGGAGATTAACAAATCACGTTTGCAAAATTCCCTACTCAAAGAATTTTGGAAAATTGCTGGTAGCAGAGCTGCTGTGCAAGAATATATGCAGGACCGCGTTACCTATCTTACAAGACTGCAACAATTGTCATCTACTCAAACGCAAATCTTGATCAATGTTCCCACCTCTCTTGGAGGGATATTGGAGTATGTAGAAAAGATTGAAACTGAAATTTCAAGGCTAGTTATTACGCTCCAACACCAATATGACCCTTCTATGCGATTAGGAAAAGCGATCTTTGCCATTGAGTCAAAATGGAAAGAATTATCTCAGCAAGTATTTGCATCTATTATGAAAAATCCTAGTAAACTTCATGATATTCACAATTTGGGCATGCATTTCTTTCCTGTAATTGATCAATTGCTGCAAATCAAACGTATTTACTCTTTCTATGAATGGGCAAGCCAAGAAGAAATTCTCAATCCTCCTTCTTTCACGGGTCTAGATCATCTAATCGCAACATGCAATCAGCTTTTCCAAGAAACAGAAGAAAGTTGGAATACGAAAACACCTATATGTACTATGGATGAACCAACAGCTCTTCGTATTTTAGGTCTTTCTGGGAAGCCTACAAAAAACGAAATCCGCAAGGCATTTCACAAAAAAGCACTCATCCATCACCCTGATAAAGGTGGAACAGGGCAAACCTTTGCTATTGTTCAACGGGCGCATGATTTCATTTTAGAATTTTATAAACTATAATCATTAATTTTTGATACACTCTTCGGAAAAGAGCAAAAATGTATTTTTGCTCTTTTCCTTGTTCATTTTTCACGATATATGAAGCAGATCCAGTGGTTTCATGTTTAATTCATAAATTTGGATTGATTGAGCTGCGATTATTCCTGCTCCTCCAAATTTGCACAAATCATTTTGAAAGCATCGAAAATATAGCTGAATTTACAGTTAGTATTTAGCTGTTCCTGATATCTGTTGGAGTTTTTTTGATCATTGTAATTCTGAGAACATTGTTCTATATTTTGTTTCGTTGTGGTTTATTAGGAAGACGACTTCGCTCTTGTAAGGTGTCGTCGGTTTGACTTGGGCACTCAGTTTCTAAGATCGCGTGGGTAAGGCAGTATAGCTAGAAGCTAGATCTAGCGCGGTTATCTCTTTTTCAGATAAATGAAGCTTTACGCTTTTCACTAATTCATTCAGTTGAGTGACAGTGGTAGCACTAACGATTGGGGCTGTTATGCTTTTGCGTTGAATTAACCAAGCAAGAGCGATAGCAGCAGGTGAAACTTCGTAAAGATGGGAAATAGTGTCTAATGTTTTCAAAATGTTAAAGCCACGCGCATCCAAGTAGCGTCCTATACTGTTTCCACGTTGACTTTTGTTGAGATCCGAAGTTGATCGATATTTTCCTGTTAAAAATCCTTGAGCTAAAGAAAAATAGCTTATAACTCCCATAGTGTTTTTTACACATACAGGTTCTAAACTACACTCAAAAACTTCTCGATCATATAGATTATAGTGGGGCTGAAGCGAAATATAAGAAAAAAACTGATTCTTTTCACTAATAGAAAGGGCATTTTCCAATCGATCTGCTTCGTAATTAGAAGCTCCAATGGCTCGCACTTTCCCCTGTTTGATAAGTTGATCAAATGCTTCAAGAGTTTCGTCTAAAGGTGTTTCAGTATCATCTTTGTGAGCTTGATAAAGATCTATTCTATCCGTTTGAAGTCGTTGCAGAGAATCTTCCAAACATTTGCGAATATAGACAGATTTTAAACCTTTAGAACCTGCCATTTCCATTCCAACTTTTGTTGCTAAAATCACCTTGTTTCGCTTACCCGATTTTTTCAACCATTTTCCTATGATAGTTTCCGATTCTCCTCCACTGTTTCCTGGAACCCATGTGGAATAGATATTTGCTGTGTCAATTAAGTTTAATCCATGATCCACAAAAGCATCTAAAATCTCAAAAGAGGTTTTTTCATCCGTTGTCCATCCAAATACATTACATCCAAGCGCCAAAGGCGCAACAAAAATGTCAGATTTTCCAAGCCTTCGCATAGTTATACTTTTACTAATTGTTTGCCTCGGTTCTCACCAGAAAAAAGAGCAAGAAAAGCTTTTGGAACGTTTTCCAAACCATGTGTAATACTTTCTTGGTATTTCAACTTACCTTCTTCTATCCACTTTCCGATTTCTTCTCTTCCTTTAGCAAAGTGTTTTTTATACTCATCCACAATAAAACCTTTTGCAAGAGCGCTTTTTACTAATAACTGAGGAAAAAGACGAGGACCAATATCTTTTTCGTGATTATACATTGAGATTTGACCACAAATGACAATTCGTGCGTGTCGATTAATTCTGCTCACAATCGCATCCGTAATTGATCCTCCAACATTATCAAAATAAACATCCACGCCTTGAGCCGTTTCTTCTATTAATTGTTGCTCAAATTTTGGATCTTTATAATTAAGAGCTTTGTCAAATCCAAACTCTTGTTGGATGTAGCGAGCTTTTTCTTTACTTCCCGCAATTCCAATCACTTGACATCCTTTAATTTTTCCAATTTGTCCTACTACAGATCCAACCGCTCCTGCTGCTGCCGTGACTACAAGAACTTCTTTTGATTTAGGATTTCCTATATCTAACAAACCAAAATAAGCTGTCATTCCAGGCATACCTAAAATGCCTAATGCTAAAGAAAGCATCTTTTCAGGAAGATTGATTTTTTCTAAATCATTTGCAGATGCAGTAAAATAGTCTCCCCAGGTGGAGAACCCAAGAACAAAATCTCCTGCTTGAAATTTGGGTGAGTTTGATTGAATCACTTGACCAATGATTCCTCCCGTTAGAGGTTCGTGCAGTTGAAATGGTGCAATGTAAGAAGCTTTTTCATCCATCCGATTTCGCATATAAGGATCCACGGAAATATAAAGAGTTTTTGACAACACTTCTCCGGTTTTTGGTTCCGGAGTTGGTTTATTAACCAATTGAAAATTGTCTAATGAAACCATTCCTTTTGGTCTCGAAGTCAAAATAATTTGGCGGTTGCTTGTCATGATCTCTCACCTATTAATAGTAAAAATATCAAAGTATACGAAAGTGAATTTAAATTGGAAGTTTGACGACACGCGCTATTTTATCTTTTCGCAGAATGCGCAAGAAGCGATATCTTGAAAGTTGCCGGTGAGATTGCTAAATTTCGAGGAGAGAAACCCAAAACTCTGAGTTAAAAAGACTGCAATAGGATGGCGCTGTAGGGGGTTATCCTAAAGTGAGATTGCAAAAGAGGGGGACGAGAATCTTCTTCGTAAAAATCGTGGGGGGAGGGGTTGTGTGTGTTCACAACCCAATGCCATTGCTGCCCTTCTGCAGTAGGAGGTACCGAAATTGTTTGTCCATTTTGCAAGGCATTAAAAGCGATGAAGAGTTTCGGTTTTTCTTCTTGATTGAGTGTAAATGCAATGAATCGGTTGTCATTTTCCCAATCGGGATGATAAGGAGCAATTCCATGCCAGGTAATGTCCTTTTCATTTAAAAATACCTCTCGATTGAGGAGAGGTTCTTTTTTTCGAAAATGGATAAGTCCTCGATAGAAGCGATAGAATCCAGATCGCTCTTTGAGTTGTCCCCATTGAAACCAATTCAGTTGATTATCTTGGCACCAGGTATTATTATTGCCATCTCGAGTGTGCTCATATTCATCTCCCATCAACAACATGGGAATTCCTTGTGAAATCAGTAAGGCCAGATGAAAATTGCGCATCTGTTGTTCCCGAAGAAAAAGTACTTTTTTATTGATGGAAGCCCCTTCTACACCACAATTCCAACTATCATTGTGATCGCACCCATCTCGATTATCCTCCCCATTTTCTTGGTTGTGTTTTTCATTGTAGGAAACAAGATCTGCTAAGCTAAATCCATCGTGTGCCGTGACAAAATTGATGCTGCATGAAGGACTTCTTCCGTGTCCATAGAGATCCTCCGACCCACAAAGAACGGTAGCAAAGGGAGCTTTTTGTCCGGCCGTTCCTTTGATAAAACGTCTTACAGCATCTCGATATCGCCCATTCCATTCCGACCATCGGCTTCCCGGATAAAATGATCCGACTTGGTAGAGCCCACCAGCATCCCATGCCTCTGCAATCAGTTTTGTATTTTTCAAAATGGGATCAACAGAAATTGCTTCTACGAGAGGTGGATTTTCCAGAGGCGTGCCATTCTCAGAACGGCGTAGGATAGAGGCTAAGTCAAACCGAAATCCGTCGATGTGCATCTCGGTGACCCAATAGCGGAGAGATTGCAAGATCAATTCTCGTGCAAGGGGATGATTTGTATTGCATGTGTTTCCACAACCTGAAAAATTGAGATAATTTCCTTGCGAATCAATCATGTAATAGCCGTGCGGATCTAATACCCGGTAGCATTGTGTAGGACCTGCTTGATTTCCCTCAAAAGTATGGTTGTAGACTACGTCGAGTATCACTTCAATTCCATTTTTATGAAATTCTCTGATCATTGTTTTGCATTCAATCAGTGCGAGATCTTTTTTCGTATGAGTTGCATAGCCAGTCATAGGAGAAAAAAAATTGACTGTTGAGTATCCAAAATAATTGACCAGTTTTGCGCCTGAGATTGGATTAAATCGGTCGAGTTCATTTTCGTTGAATTCGTGAATAGGCATGAGTTCTATTGCGTTGATACCCAATTCCTTCAAATACGGGATCTTTTCTATCATTCCTAGATAACATCCTGGATGTTGTGTTTCACTTGAAGGATCAAAAGTAAACCCACGCACATGCATTTCATAAATAATGAGATCTTTCAGAGGAATTTGTAAAGGTCTTGTTCCTTCCCAATCGAAAGAGGAAGTAGGAATTTTTCCTAAAGGGAAATAAGATTCGTTTTTCTTTCCCCAAGAATGTGAAGCTTCTAACAATAGAGCATAGGGATCTAGAATTAAATATTCTGTGTCTAATTGGGAAGATTTCATTCGATAGGCATAAGCGAACGAAGAAAGAGAATGGGGGATAAAGATGTGCCATACATCACCCGTTTTATTTTTTTGGGGATCGAGTAAAATATTTTTTACTTCTCGTGATGGTTTGTGTGTATCGAAAAGACAAAGGGAAACTCTTTCTGCATCTTTTGCAGCTAGAGCAAAATTAACTCCATCATCTCTTGGGTGAGCCCCAAAAGGAAAAGGATTTCCCGACTGAATAGATAGATTTTCTAGGGTGCTTGACATGAAATTACCATAACAATTTTTGTTTTTTTGTACAGAAACCAAGGAGAGTGTCCTTATTTTTCATTGTGGAGAAATTGATTTTATAATTAAACTGATAGACAGTCTCTTCAATATACAAAGGTTATTTAAGATTAACAATATGGGGAATCCTTTCCCGTACTTGGGAAGTGATTCATCTTTAGGAGGTTTCACATGTCGCTCGAGAATGCAAAAGAGAACCTGAAGGAATTTGGAAAAGAGCTAAAGTTAGAGGGATTAGTTTTTGACGAAAACAACACCTGTATTTTAGGCATTGACGATAAATTTTCCCTTCACCTGACCTATGAGCCCAATTCAAAAAGATTATATCTCTATTCTCCTCTTCTCGATGGATTGCCAAGAGATGACAAAACGAGATTGAAGTTATATGAGCGCCTTCTCGAAGGATCGATGTTGGGTGGTCAAATGGCAGGCGGCGGAGTTGGTGTTGCCGTAAAGGAAGAACTCATTTTATTGCATTGCACGATAGGCATGGAACATGCTTCTCCCATGGAACTTTGTATGTTTGCTCCTCTTTATGTGGAAACAGTAGAAAAGTGGAGAGAAATTTGTGCCGAAATTTGCGAAGGGCGCGCTCCCGCTAGTGAACCGAAAAAAAATCTCCCTCCACCTCCACAAGGTGGCAAACCTGGGCAAGGTTTTATCAAAATCTAATCTTCACGAGATAAGGATCATTATGTTTACAGTGCACATTGCAGGCCACTTAGGGAAAAAGCCAGAAACGCGATTTACACCAAGTGGGCAAAAAGTAACAAATTTTTCAATCGCGACGAATCATCGGAAAGGAAAAGAAGAGATTACCGTATGGGTAAAAATTGTGATGTGGGGTGATCGTTTTGATAAAATTCTTTCCTATATGGATAAAGGAACTGCTGTCATTGTCACGGGAAGAATGAATCCTCCTTCCACTTATACGGATAAAGAAGGGCGAACGCAATGCAATCTTGAGGTGACAGCTGAAATGATTGAATTTAGCCCCTTTGGAAAAGGGCGTTCAGACCAACAAACAGAAACTCCTTTTGATCAAACGATGTCTTCTTCTCCCTATGAAAAACGCTCCTCACCTTATGCCGCACATGTATCGGGAATGGGAAACCAGTTTTCTGATGAAAAAGAAGAAGAGGATTTACCTTTTTAATTTTGAAAATGAAACTAAAAGTCGAATGCACATATACAAAGCATATTGAAAAAAGAAAAAAAGGAGATGCGCTCGTCATCCCTTTTTGGAAGAATGGATATGCTTTCTCTTCAATAGAGGGATTTCTTCCGCTATTAGAAGGGGTTTTAGAGACAAAAGACTTCAAAGGAAAGGAAGGAGAGGTTGTTTACTTGTATGTGGAAGGACAACCAGAAAAGCGATTTATTCTTTTAGGGTTAGGTGACAGAGACAAAGCAACAGTCGAATCTTTGCGAAGAAGTTATGGATGTTGTACAAAGAGTTGTTTGAGCAAGCAAATAGCAAACATCAACGTACTTATTCCCGAACAGCAGAACATAGAGGAGAAGGATCTCATTAGAGGTGTTGCAGAAGGGCTCTTTTTACCCAATTATTTTTTTCATCTTCGGACGGAGAAAGAGCCAGAAGAATCAGAAGAAACTCTTCTTGAAAAGGTATGTTGGATAGGCTCTCAAAAGGGAAAACTTTCCCAACAAGAAGTTCTTTCTATCGCTGAGAAATCGTACTGTATCAGCCAGGGAGTCAATTACACCCGAGATTTAGTCAATGGAAATGCAGATGACATTACTCCACAATATTTAGCGCAATGTGCTGCGGCTCTTGCTCGTGAAAATGATAAAATTACAGCAACCATTCTAGATAAAAAGAAAATAGAAAAAGAAAAATTAGGTCTTTTACTTGCAGTCAATCGAGGTTCTGCTCGTGATCCTGTATTTATTATTTTGGAATACAAAGGAAATTCTTCGTCAAAAAATCATACTGTTATTGTCGGAAAAGGAGTCACATATGATACGGGCGGGTTAAACTTAAAACCCACCGGCTCCATGGAAACGATGAAATGTGATATGGCGGGGGCAGCGGCTTGTCTTGGGACCTTATGGGCAATCAGCAAATTAGAACTTCCTATACACGTGACTATGGTCATTCCTTCCACGGAAAATTGTATCGATGCGAATAGTTTTAAGCCAGGGGATGTCTATACAAGTTACTCAGGGAAAACAGTGGAAATGACCAATTCTGATGCCGAAGGACGGTTGATTTTGGCTGATGGTCTAGCATATGCGGTACGAAATTTGCGCCCCACGCATTTAATTGATATTGCTACTTTAACAGGAGCCATAGAAATTGCTCTTGGAAGGGAGGCAGCAGGGCTCATGAGCAATGATGATTCTCTTAGTGAGAAACTCTTACAAGCGGGAGAAATAACTTTTGAGCGTTTGTGGCGGATGCCTCTTTTTCCTGAATACCAAGAGAGATTGAAATCAGATATTGCCAATCTGAAAAGTTGGAATGGCCGCCCTGCAGGAGCCAACGTAGCAGCAATGTTTTTGAAACAATTTGTAGGGGATATTCCTTGGGCTCATATTGATATTGCCTCTACTGCCTATGCCTTGGAACCGAAAAAATATCACACCAAATATGCATCAGGGGAAGGGGTTCGTTTGCTTCTTGAATTTTTAGAACAAAATGAAATATAACAATCTAAAAATTTTCGAAGAGTATTTCAAAAATACAAACCCTAAAGAACTCCGTTCTATATATTGTATTCTCACAAAAAATCTCTTTGATTTGCAGCAGGCACATGAAATTCTTATTCGGAATTTGCCCTTAGAAAGGCGAGATCTTTCTTTAGAATCTATTGAGGGAGCAGAAGCCAGTGTGGATGCAATTGCAGCGGCTGTAGATTCTTCCTCTCTTTTTGTTCCTGTCCGAGCGATTTCTATTGTACAAATAGAGAAACTTAAAAAAGAAGTCGCCTTGTATCTGGAAAAGAGAATATCGCAACTTCCCCCTTCTTTATTCCTGATTCTTGCAGGAGCCAGTTGGCACAATACTTCCCTGTATAAGGCAATTGAAAAAAATGGGGTGGTGTTTATTTCTGAAGAAAAAAAACTGTGGCAAAAAGAGAAGGAGCTCATCGAGTGGGTGGAAGAGCGAATGAGAGAAGAGGGAAAACATATTTCACGCTCTACCTGCCACCGCCTTGTACAAGCGGTAGGACAAGAGGCAGGAATTTTAACCCAAGAGATCAATAAATTATTGTGTTTTTGTGCAGAAAGAAATGAAGTGACCGTACAAGATATTGAAGCGGTTGGAAGTAAGCAGTTTTCTTACACTGTTTGGCAATTAGGGGAAGCCATTTTTTCTCGAAATATCGAAGCTGCTTTACTCATCAGTCATAGACTATTGCTTGAAGGACCATTGCTTCCTTTATTGCGAGCACTTCGTTCGCAATTCCAGACAGATTATCAAGTATCACTCCTCATAGCGCAAGGAAAAGAGGCGCATATTACCCAGGAATTTCCATTTATGAAGGGAAAAATTTTAGAACAACATATTCACCACGCACGAGAGTATGGAATGTCCTCTTTTAAACGAGGATTACTTGCGATTGATTTTGCTGAATCGCAAATAAAAACCACCTCTATTTCAGAAAAGGCGATGATGGGTGTTCTTATCTCAAAACTTACCAATTCGGTATAATAGACCTCTTTCGAAACTCCATTTGCACGCTAAAATTTCTTTTTTTGGCATCTTTATTGCTAAATTTTTCGACCATATGTAAACATATGCTCTCAAAATTTATCAACAAATCTGATCAAAAAAAAGCAATTTTCCCATACAAAGCGAGTTTCAAAAGAGGTCTAATTATGTCTCCTCAGCCGGCTCTTTTATTATTACCCAATCTTCTTAGCGATTTTCGACATGCGGAAGTATTTTTACCCATAAGTGTCTATAAAGCGATGCAGACAATTGACGGATTGATAGCTGAAAGCGAAACCGAGGGAAGAAAATATCTCAAGAGATTTGAAACAAAAAAACCAGCAGCATTCATGCCTATTGCTTTGTATAATGAGCATTCTCCCGAAAATCAATTGGATTTTTTACTCGAGCCCATTGAGAAAGGGGAAAGATGGGGATTGATCTCAGATGCCGGGCTTCCTTGTATTGCGGATCCAGGATCTCATTTAGTCTTGCGAGCCCGTCGAAAGGGACTTACCGTCCAAGCGTTTTCCGGCCCTTCCTCGATATTACTCGCTTTGATGCTCTCTGGCTTACCGAGCCAAAAATTCTTCTTCCAAGGATATCTCGATAAAGAACCACAAAAGAGAAAAGACCAGATTCGCCGTTTACTCACTCAATCTCAATCGGAACAGGCAACCCAGGTTCTCATAGAGGCTCCTTACCGGAATACCCATATGCTCATGGCACTCATTGAGACTCTTCCAGAAAGTAGCTGGTTAACCGTAGCGTGGGATTTGACTCTTCCTTCTCAAGGCGTAATCACCCAAACAGTTGCCGAGTGGAAAAAATCTTCTCTTCCCAATCTGGAAAAAAAACCAGCTATTTTTCTTTTTTGTGGTGTTATACCGAAGTGATCTCCAATTTTTGAAATCACTTCGGTATATTTCCTATCCGTGATGCTTTGTATCATCTAACTTGCCTAAAACTATAAAAAATTATAAGATATGTTAACTATATTAAAATGAACTATTCATATGATTACTTTTACTACTCCAATTTGGCTTAGTCCCAATCGAATTAAAGGAGCTTTTGAAGTTTTTGATGAAAAAATTACTTTTCTTAGCGAAAGATTGGTGCAAGCGGATAGTGATAAAAATTTTTATAGAAATACTAGAATGCGAGCGATTGCGCTTTCTATTGCTGTTATTGCTACTGCCATTCTAACTTCTTATTTGAGTTTTACTATTGGACTTCCAGCTCTTGTTTCTTGGGCTATTTCTCCTGCTTTTACTCCAGGTGTTGCGATAGGTCTCTCTATAGGGACATTTGCGCTAACAGTATTAGGTGGATATGCTCTTAAGTATTATCTTGATTATCTGGAGTTTCGGTTTTCAGACATCACCGCAAGCCAGCAAAGCGATCAATGCACATTACAATTCTGGAAAGATGGAAATAAGGGTTTAGTGCTACTATTTGAAGAAAAATTCGCCTTATATTCAATGGCACTTCAGGAAGACTATAGTAACGATGCTTTTGGATCTATGTGCATACTCGACCCAACAATCCCTGATCTTGGCGAAGATGGTAAACAAAGCTATTGGAATGCGAATAAGAAACGTTTTCAAAAAATAAAAAATAAATTTGATGAATTCTGCGACACCGATCTATACAAAGAATCTAGGGAATTAGTCTCAGAAGATACTATTTTTTTTAATCCTGTTTTTGGTTCATAGAGAATTTCCTTCTATTTCGGCCCCTATTTACTTTTACTATCAAAAAATTAAATAAATCAAAAAAAACTTGATTAAAATTTTATATAAGTATATACTAGTTATAGAAAATAAAAGGAGAATTCATGAATAATATAGGAAAACTTCGAGAAACATTTAATTGCGATGCGGATTTATTTAATAACTCTAGAGAAAAAATAAAAAAAATAAAAAATAAAGAATATTGTTTATTACAACAAAATAAAGATCCCAATTTTTATAGAAACCAAAGAATGCGAGCGATCGCGCTTTCTATTGCTGTTATTGCTAGTGCCATTCTAGTTTCTTATTTGAGTTGGGGGGCGGGGATTCCCACCCTTATTTGCCTAATAGGCATACCTACTGGATGTAATCTTGTAGCTTGTTTTTCCGATATTTTTGCAAGTTATGAAAAGGATCAAGAGAAATTGGACCAAGAATTTATCCAGTTAATAGAACCCCTAGAAGAAAGAAGGAAGTTATACGAAGCAGCGACTGCTGAACGGTATAGTGAAGAAGCTTTTACTGCTCTACGGACACTTGACCCAACAATTCAACGTAATCCCCCAAATAAAAAAGAAATTTGGAAGGCTAAACAAGCGTATTTATTAGATTTAAAAAAGGGCCTTAATGAAGTCTGGATAGGCCGAGGATATACAAAGGCGAAACAATTATTTCACAAAAAAAGATTCGAACGACAAATAGGATAGGTGAATTCATGGTTACTATTCCGCCTACTACCGCTCAAGAAACGCTTCATTACGATGCCGCTTTATGTCAGAATGCTGCAACAAAACGTCGAGAAATCAAAAAAAAACAAGCTTTTTTATTAGAAAGAAATCAAAAAAATCCCAATTTTTATAGAAACCAAAGAATGCGAGCGATCGCGCTTTCTATTGTTGTTATTGCTGGTGCCGTTCTCGCTTCTTATTTGAGTTGGGGTGCGGGGATTCCCGCTCTTACTTGCATAATAGGCATACCTGCTGGATGTAATCTTGTGCTTTGTTTTTCAGATATTTTTGCAAGCTATGAAAAGGATCAAGAGAAATTGACACAAGAACGTATTCAGTTAATACAATCACTAGAAGAAAGAAGAAAGTTATACGAAGCAGCGACTCCTGAACAGTATAGTGAAAAAGCTTTTACTGCTCTACGGGCACTTGACCCAACAATTCAACGTAATCCCTCAAATAAAGAAAAAATTTGGAAGGATAAACAAGAGTCTTTGTTAAATGTAAAAAACATTCTTAGTGATCTCTGGAAATGCGAAGGATATGTAAATGACCTAGAATTACTTCGCAAAAATTCGAATAACAATGAGAAGCAGTGGAATTTTAATATAAAGATTTTAAGGTCCTTTTCCTAGTAGCTTAATGTCTTTTAAATTAAGTCTGAAGCAATGCATTCGTGCAAAAGCATTCCTTATATTAGAATTACAAAACACCCTCTAATCTAACTTGCCTAAAACTATAAAAAACGATATGATGTGTAATCATATTAAAATGAAGTATTCATATGACTACTGCTATTACTTCTATTTGGCTTAGTCCCAATCGAGTTGAAAGAGTTTTTGAAGGTTTTGATAAAAAAATTACTTTTCTTAGTGAAAGATTGGAGCAAGCGGATAGTAATAAAAATTTTTATAGAAATACTAGAATGCGAGCGATTGCAGTTTCTATCGGTATTATTGCCACTGCCATTCTAGCTACTTATTTGAGTTTTACTATTGGACTTCCCGCTCTTGTTTCCTGGGCTATTTCTCCTGCTTTTACTCCAGGTATTGCGACAGGTCTCTCTATAGGGACATTTGCGCTAACAGTATTAGGTGGATATGCGCTTAAGTATTATCTTAATTATCTGGAGTTTCGGTTTTCAGACATCACTGCAAGCCAGAAAAACGATCAATGCTCACTACAACTCTACAGCGATGTAAATAGGGCTGTAAGCCTACTATTCGCAGAAAAATGGAACTTATATTTAGTAGCAACTAACGAGCAGTATACTGACAATGCTTTTACGTGTATGCGCCTACTTGATCCAACAATTCCTGATCTTGGCGAAGAGGATAGACAAAGCTATTGGGATGCGAATAAGGAACGTTTCCGAAAAATACGAGATAAATTTGATGAATTCCGTGGCACCTCTCTATATAAAGAAGTTTTGGAATTAGCCTCGCAACAGAGTGATTTTCTTTATTCCCTTTTTTCTGATCAATAGAGAATTTCTTTTTATTTCGCCCCTTATTTCCTTTTACTATCAAAAAATCAAATTAATCAAAAAAAACTTGATTAAAAAATTATATATAAATATATAATATTTTTAACAATAAAAGGAAAATTTATGAATACTATTGAATCTACTGCCATTAAAGAAATAGCTCGGTACGATGGCACTTTATGTCAGAATATTGCAAAAAAACGTCAACAAACCACTTTCTTATTAGAAAGAAATATAAAAAATCCCAATTTTTATAGAAACCAAAGAATGCAAGCGATTGCGCGTTCTATTGCTGTTATTGCTGGTGCCGTTCTAGCTTCTTATTTGAGTTGGGGTGCAGGGATTCCCACTCTTACTTGCATAATAGGCATACCTGCTGGATTTCATCTTGTGCTTTGTTTTTTAGATATTTTTGCAAGTTATGAAAAGGATCTAGAGAAATTGACACAAGAACGTATCCAGTTAATACAATCAGCAGAAGAAAGAAGGAAGTTATACGAAACAGCCACTGCTGGACCGTATAGTGAAGAAGCTTTTAATGCTCTACGGGCACTTGACCCAACAATTCAAGGTAGTCACTCAAATAAACAAGAAATTTGGGACGCTCGCCAAGAATATTTGTTACAGGTAAAAAACATTCTTAGTGTTGCCTGGGATCGCGAAGAATATAGAGAGGAACTAGAATTACTTCGCAAAATTCAAACAACAAATGAGAAGCGGTGGAATTTTAGTATAAAGATTGTAAGGCCCTTTTCATAGTATCTTACCGATCTATGCAGAAAATCTTGGGAATTAGTCTTAGAATATAATAATTTTTTTAATTTTGTTTTTTTTGATTCATAGAGAATTTCCTTCTATTTCGGCTCTATTTCCTTTTACTATTAAAAAAGTAAATAAATAAAAAAAACTTGATTAAAATTTTATGTAAGTATATACTGATTATAGAAAATAAAAGGAGAATTCATGAATAATATAGGTAAACTTCAAGAAACGTTTAATTGCGATGCGGATTTATTTAATAAGTCTCGAGAAAAATTTAAACAAATAAAAAACAAAGAATCTTATTTATTAAAACAAAACAAAGAAAATCCCAATTTTTATAGAAACCAAAGAATGCGAGCGATTGCGCTTTCTATTGCTGTTATTGCTGGTGCCGTTCTTTCTTATTTCAGTTGGGGTGCGGGGATTCTCACTCTTACTTGCCTAATAGGCATACCTACTGGATATATTCCTGTAGTTCATTTTTCAGATATTTTTGCAAGTTATGAAAAGGATCAAGAGAAATTGGAACAAGAACTTATCCAGTTAATAGAACCAATAGAAAAAAGAAGAAAGTTATACGAAGCAGCGACTGCTGGGCAGTATAGTGAAGAAGCTTTTAATGCTCTACAGGCACTTGACCCAACAATTCAACGTAATCACTCCAATAAAGAAGAAATTTGGAAGGCTAAACAAGAGCATTTGTTAAGTGCAAAAGAGGAGCTTAATAATGTCTGGAAAGGCTCAGGATATAGAAGGGGGAAACAATTACTTTACAAAAAAAGATTCGAACAGCGAATAGGGTAACTGAAATTTTAGTACAAAGATTGTAAGGTACTTAGAGGGTATTCACAAATCATCCGATCGAGGTTTGTGAATACCCTCTTAAGATTCAATAGTATCTTCCTAAATTAAGTCTGAAGCAATGCATTCGTACAAAAGCATGCCTTTTTTTGTCAGAAAATAGTGGTGATTCTCAAAGGAAATGCAATTCTGTTCTATCCACTCGACTATTTTCTGTTTTGTTACCACTTCTAATTCTCCGTGCTGAGCCATAAACTCTTCCATATGCACCCCTTTTCTTAGTCGCAAATGAATCACAAATAATTCACGACGGTGGGCATCAGGATCGAGTTTTTCTTCAAGGTGAATGGGAAATTTTTTTTCTCGCAATAGTTGGTCATAGCGATGAAGGTGAGGAATATTTTGGAACCGTTTTTTTTCCCAATAACTCCAAGCAGAGGGGCCTACTCCTAAAAAAGGTCTCCCTATCCAATATCCCATATTGTGTTGAGAAGCATAGCCAGGTTTTGCAAATGCCGAAATTTCGTATTGTTGGAAACCCATTTCCTCCAGTCGTTGCATAGCCATTTCTAGCATGTGCAAACTGGTTTCTTCATTCGGTAGACTAGGGCGAAGAAGATGTTGGTTTTTAAAAAATAGGGTGTGAGGTTCAATAGTCAGATTGTATAAGGAAATATGTTGTAGAGGAAGGGTTTTAATTTGTTCTAAAGTAGTAGACCAGTGAGATAGATTCTGTGTCGGTAAATCATACATAAGATCCACGGAGATATTGGAGATTCCTTCCCGATAAGTAGTATGCACGGCATCTAAGGCTTTAAAAGAATCGTGAGAGCGCCCAAGTACTTGCAGAAGTTCTTGGTCTAGTGTTTGAATCCCAATACTGGCTCGATTGACCCCGGCTTTTGCATACTCCGAAATAAGTTCTGGAGTTACATTTTCTGGGTTTATTTCTAATGTAATTTCAGAAGAAGGAGAAACAATACAATTCTTTTGTAAGAATTGGAGTACAGAAGCAACTCTATGGGGGCCAAAAAGAGAGGGGGTACCTCCACCGAAATAGATTGTGAGGATTTCTTTTTCTTTTAAGAAGTTGGAGAGGAGTGCAAGTTCGAGTAAAAAAGCATCAAGTAACTGATTTTTTCCATTTTCATTTTCTCGGATGACATAAAAATGACAGTAATGGCATTTGCGAGTACAAAACGGAATGTGAAAATAAAGACTGATCTGAGGAATCACCAATCGTTGGCATCCGGATCAACAATTCCCCCTCTTCGCCAACGGTTGCGATCGCTGAAATAAGACTCATCATCTTCATCTTCATCGTCTTCTTGCCCTTGATTTTGCCCTTCGTCTTCATCTCGTTCTTCGGTCGACTGTTCCATTTCAACTGCGTCGGTTTCCATGTCAAAACCGGTCTCATTTCCACCGAGAGTTTCGCCAATATCGATATCGGGAATTGTAGGCATTTCATTGTAGCCTGGACGAGCTGCAGGACGCTTGGGAGTGACGTATTCTTCGGACTCGCCAGTTTCTTTGAGAAATTTTAGCCTTTCTTTTTCCTCTTCAATTTTGTTTTTGATTGTCTGGATTTCTCCCTTGTGTTTATCAATGTCTTTT
>JABDGJ010000005.1 GCA_013286075.1 Chlamydiota bacterium | reverse complement strand
GGGGGTGGGAAAGACTTTATTAGCTAGGCTTTTGGCAACGAATATGTTTGGGGGAGAAGATTCTCTTATCCAAGTCGATATGTCCGAATACATGGAAAAGTTTGCCGTGAGTCGGATGACAGGATCTCCACCCGGATATGTAGGACACGAAGAAGGAGGACAGCTTACAGAGCAGGTCCGCCAACGCCCTTATTCAGTCGTTTTGTTTGATGAAATTGAAAAAGCGCATCCTGATGTCATGGATTTGCTTCTTCAAATATTAGAAGAAGGGCGATTAACTGATTCCTTCGGACGAAAAGTCGATTTTCGGAATACAATTATTATCATGACCTCTAATCTTGGTGCTGATCTCATTAAAAAATCGACTGAAATCGGCTTTGGAGCGACAGAGGGTTCATTGGATTATGAGCACATCAAAGAAAAAATTGAAGGAGAGGTAAAAAAGCGATTCAAGCCAGAATTCCTCAATCGTCTAGATGACATTGTCATTTTCCACCCTCTCAATCGAGAAAATTTGCTCTATGTCATTTCGCTTGAAATAGCCAAATTACAGAAACGACTCAAACAGAGACAAGTCATCATCGATATCGACGAGGAAGTAAAAAAATTTCTTGTTAATGAAAGCTTCCAACCCGAAATGGGAGCTAGACCTTTGCGCCGCATTCTTGGATTAAGACTAGAAGATCCTATTGCAGAGGAAGTTTTGAAAAATCCGCATGAAGGTCTTCGTTGTAGGGTGACAGTTGAAAATGGTGCAATTGCCATCAAAGTAGAAGAGGCGTTCCCTCTTTCCACCAAGAAAATTTAGGTTTTTCCGAGCATTGCTTCGTATTGTTTTTTATCCATTAGAGAATCGAGTTCTTCGGGATTAGAAGAAGAGATCGTGTAAATCCATCCTTTTTCTTCGGGGGATTGATTGATTAATTCTGGATTTTCTTTTAAAAGAGCATTGACTTCTGCAATGGTTCCCGAAATAGGGGCATAAAGATCGGTCGCCGCTTTTGTCGATTCAAGGATTGTAACTTCTTGTTTGGCCTGAATTGTCCTTCCAAGATTTGGAAGTGCAACGTAAACGATATCGCCTAGTTCTTGTTGAGCAAAACTAGTAATTCCTATTCGACAAACTCCATCATCTTCCAAGGCCACCCATTCATGGGAATCTGTAAATTTTATCATTTTAAAATAATAGTTATGTTAAATAAAACTCTTGTTTATTAATTCTTAATTAAATAAAATAGCTATGATTAATTAATCTTTAATATAGGTGAATTATGGTTGCTTCTATAGCGGGTCCCGTGTGCCTACTCTCGGCTGCAGGATTTTTTTGTTTCACACAATATAAATTGATTTGGTCAGGAAGGCAAGAGAATCTAGATCATACAGAAGAAAACCCTTGGAATAGTCCGAAATTTCGCACAAAAATAACAAAAATTTTTGTATGTACTCTTATGGGGTTTTCTATTACAGGCGCGACCGCAGCGATTTCTCATATGGTGAAGTTCTCAGCTGTTGTGATAAGAAATAGCTATGCCGTTCCTTCACTGGTACTGTTATGCGCAACCGGGGCCAGCCTCATGGGGAAAAAAAGGGAAGAGTGGGACACTAGTTCTGATTTTAAGCGAAATCAGGCCATTGTCTGGCTGCTTTCAAACATTGCGATGGGAATATTGTTATCCCCTGTTGGCTTTTTGGGATCGACAGTTGTTCTACAAGCTGCTGTAATTTCTGCTGGGTTGGGAGTCATTTTATGTGCAATTCCAGTATTTGCTCCTGGTAAGGAATATGCATTTCTAAATCAACAGGCAAAAACAATATTACTCACTCTTTTTATTGCAAGTTCAGTTGCTTACCTCTTTCCAGGCACCGCAATGGCATATGGATTAGATAGAGCCTCTTTGTACGGCAGTATTCTCATATCCGGATTGTGCATCATGCAGCATACTCATGAAGTGATTGAGCGTGTAAAGAGGGATACAAATTTGAATCCACTTCAAGAATCACTGCTTTTTTATCAGGCTGGACTGTCTCTGTTTACGAGAATGACCCATTTATCCCCAAGTAGGGCTTAAAAACCTGAGTTTTTGGTTATATTTCATTTGTTTGTAGAAACTTTTAGTAAATATCTACCACAGAGCCCACAGAGGAGTTTTAAAATTTCTCTCTGTGATCTCTGTGGTAGATATTGTTCTTGTCATGCAAAACTCTAGCAATTTTTCGATACAAAGCGAGTTTTAGAAGCAAGGCTATTAGAATTACAAAATACCCTCTTAGGGCGTGTCTTCTTTTGGTAATTCTAAATAGGCAAATGAAATTGCGTTTTTCTCTTTTATTTGTTGAAGGACGGCATGCATGGTGGCTCGCTGTGCTTCGTTTCCAAGGATCGTTTGTTCCTTTCTCATTTGTTCAGCAAGTTTCGAAGAGGGAGCAGGAGCCTCATTCTCTTCTTTTGCTTGTGAGAAAGAAAGGAGTTTTTTGCTGAGTAAGGAATCGACAACTGGTGTGGCTGCGGCATCATAAAAGTAGCGTCTAAATAAAAGGACGTTTCGCCAAATCTGGATAGCGCGCGTTTGGTCCATATGTAAGCGCCGCAATTGCTCTTCCACATACTCTCCAAGAGAAGTGACCCCTAAATGAGGATTTTTACTATTTTGTTTGTAGCTCGTCTGCGCATTTCGAAGTAAATCCGCAAGAGCTTCTTCCTTCGATACTTCATACCCTTGTTCTTCTGCCAATACAGCAGCATTGATAATGAATTGGCTGATTAAACGAGTAAATTGTGGGCCAAACCAATCTTCCAAGCTGTGATAACCAAATAAGGAAAGGTCAGTTTGATTCAAATGTATATCCGGTTTGATCCATTGCTGTTGTTTTTCCTGGTGGCGAAGAATGGCTTGTAATAGGGAAGGGGGGATTTGTCTTGCTTGGAGAAAGAGCTGCACCCTATTGTGAAGAGCTTGTGGAGTTAATGCGTTTTCTTCTTTGCGCAAAGAAGAAAAGTGTTCTTGTATTTGAGGAGCAAAGGATTTCCATATGTTTTCTACGCTGATAAAAGGGGCTTGCGGATGAGAGTAGGGGATATATTTCTTTTCTTTTCCAAGTCTCTTATCAAGATCAGATTGCAATCCATTGGCATAAGCAAGAGCAATTTGTTCCCCCATACCAGTCGCGAGAAAATCATTCCTGATGACTCCATCATTTAGAAAATTGGGTCCCCACGCTCCACCAAAAAATTGTTTATCAGCATTATCCGTTGCTAAAAAAAAGGCCATTTCATCGAGATCAGTGCGAGAAATTTTTTTTCCGTCGATTGCCGTAAAAGCAATTTGGTCATTCCATGGATTCGAACTCATCGAACTGTATGTGCCAAAGAAAGAAAACGAAATGACAATGATAATTGTAATGACGAAGAAAAAATACCGTTGGTATGTCCGAAAAAAATCAAGCATAAGATCTCCAAATTAAAACTTTTCTAGGATATCATTTTAGGAATGAAACTGCAACGTTGCTTTTAATAAATGACGCAACTCGCTTCGAGCCTCTTCTAATTCTTTGTGAGAGGTGTTTTTCGGAAGCAAATAATAACTATTATCTTCCATAGATTTGACAATGGTTTTTTTATCTTTTATCACCCGATCCAGTAACTCTATAGGGGGAGGGGAAACAGAAATACTGGCTTGATGTAGAAGCCCTTTTTTTGTCCTTCTTTGGGCAGCTCCTCCTACTTTTTTTCCATCGATGACCAGATCATATATGGTAGAATGTGCCATGCAAAATCGAGGAGTGTTAGAATGAGAGGGTGTTTGTGTTGATTCTTGAAGGTTAGTAAGAGAAGTCTTAAGGAAGGAATTAATTACTTGCGTCACTTGGCGATTGATAAATGCATAATTTTCTAAAGTATTTGTTGAAAAATATTTGGAGTCTGCGGGAATCAAAACAGAAAAAGCAAGATCGGTGAGATGAAAAATAATTCCTCCTCCTGTCGGCCGGATAGCTGCTTCTAAGCCCATCGCTTTCAATTCAGACAAGTGAAGATAATCAGAAAGAGGAGTGAAATAGCCATATGTCAAACAAGGTTGAGCCCATTCATACAGATGGAGAATACAAGGAGCTTCTGGTTCGAGCTGATGGAGAAGCACACTGTCTTTTTCCATGAGATTTTGCGCTGTTAACCCTTGTGATTCAATATAATTCATCGCAATACAATGGGATGGATGGAATCGCGTAACTTGTCATTAAAAATATATCCTAGCCGTTTCAATTGATGTGTATGAGGATCTTCCGGCTGTAACGTGTAATGAGAAAGAGAAAGTGTATAGACAACCATATACAATTGTTGGTTGCTATGATAGGTAAGTAATGCATTCCATGGAATAGGAAGCAAAGGATTTATAAAGACGACACGTCCCTGTTGATGTGGAAAAATATCGGCCGAAGTAGTTTCCCCTTCCGATTGCGCAGAAGAAGTTAAAGCGATCATGAGACCGCAGCATAGATTGCTAATGCAGCTAATTTGTTGCAAAGAGGCGGATTGTTGAAGAAATGGGGGATAGAGTTTTGTTTGAGATATGGCTCGTTGTTCGGGGAAAAATTGATCATATCCCAATCGCAGTGGTTTTTTCCCGCCTAATTCTACTACCACCTCTGTAAACTTGGTACGCGATATGCATTGTTGCAACTTGCTATTTTCGCGCCAAAGATCGTGACCTTGAGCGTAGACGTTTTCTGGCGAAGAGGGAACAAACTGATAAGAAGAAGGTCGTAGCCTTTTGGCAAGGACTTGTCGTATGCTTTCTCGCATAAGAGTAAGCTGCTCTTCTGTCAGGATTTCCTCAAATTCGATCCACCCATTTTTTTGAAAAAAATCTCGTTGTTCTTTACTTGTTGTTAATTTCATAATCTTCTATTTTTAGGGGAAAGAATAACAGGAAATGACTTTTTTTGCCTATATGAACAACATCGATCATTTACTTCAGCATATCGACGACATTGAAAAAAAAATTAGATATTCTTTTCTTAATCGTTCTCTATTAACCCTTGCCTTCATCCATCGCTCTTTTTTGAATGAAAATAAGATGATCAAAGAACATAACGAACGACTCGAATTTTTAGGAGATGCGGTCTTGGGACTCATCATGTCCCACTACCTATACCTCACCCTGCCTGATGTTCCTGAGGGCGAGCTCTCTTACCTCCGCTCCCGGCTGGTGGAATCTGCTTCTTGTGCCAATTATCTCCAAAAACTGGGTATTGCTTCTTTTGTCTTGCTTGGTAAAGGAGAACAACGAAATGACGGAAGAGGAAGAATAACAATTGTGGCCGATCTTTTTGAGGCCTTGATAGGAGCCATTTATTTAGATCGCGGGATAGAATCAGTAAAAAATTTTTTATTTTATCATTTTTCTGACGATTTTGAAAAAATTATTAAAACTCCTTTGCAGAATTGGAAAGCGATTTTGCAAGATTATAGTCAAAAAAAATTTCAACAGACTCCCGTGTATGAGGTATTGCAAGCAACAGGTCCTGATCACAGCAAAATATTTGAAATTGTAGTTTCCATGAATAACCGAGAAATCGGAAGGGGAGTAGGCCCTTCTAAGAAAGAAGCGCAACAAGCTGCTGCCCAGAATGCTGTACTGAGAGTATGTCCACAAACCGAATATGGCAAAGGTCGATGAGCAAGCAAAAAACAGTTTGGTATTGTTCAGAATGTGGCCAAAAACAAATGAAGTGGTCTGGTCAATGCCTCTCCTGCGAAAAATGGAATACATTTCAAGAAGAAATAGAGCTTTCTTCCCTTTCTCGGCGATTTGAAGCACAAGCAGCACAAGTTGCTAGCCGTCCTGTTCGACTGACAGAAGTAGAATTACAAACAGTTCCACGGATGTTAACCCACATTGCCGAATATGATCGACTTGTAGGAGGAGGTATTGTACCAGGATCTTTGACTTTAGTTGGAGGAGATCCGGGAATTGGAAAATCGACCCTTCTTTTGCAATTATCAGATGCTTTGGCTTCGCAAGGACTTACTGTTTTGTATGTGTGTGGAGAAGAATCTGTAGAACAAACTTCCCTTCGGGCTCGTCGCTTGCAGATGCAAAATGATCGCCTCTTATTGCTTTGTGAAACCAATTTTTCTTTAATCAAAAACCAGATCGATCAAATTTCTCCTGATGTGGTAATCATTGATTCTATTCAGATTGTGTACAAAAGCGAAATCAGCTCTGCTCCTGGATCGGTTTCTCAAGTGCGCGAAACAACAACAGAATTCATGCATTTGGCAAAAGGAAGAAGGATAGCTATTTTTCTCATTGGTCATGTAACAAAGTCAGGGGAGATTGCTGGTCCAAGAGTTTTAGAGCATTTGGTCGATACAGTCCTATATTTCGAAGGAGACAAACAATACCATTATCGAATGATTCGAGTAGTGAAAAATCGATTTGGCCCTACTGATGAAATTGCTGTTTTCCAAATGAAACAAACAGGACTTGTAGAAGTTCCAAACCCTTCGGAGATTTTTCTGGAAGAAAGGCGAAAAGAAAGCGTAGGCTCTGTCATTATTCCAACATTGGAAGGATCCAGACCTATTCTTGTCGAAATCCAGGCATTAGTGACCGCAACAGTCTTTAGCACGCCTTCTAGAAGGTGTGCGGGATTAGATCAAAATCGATTAGCTCTTTTGTTAGCTGTTTTAGAAAAAAGACTAGGTTATCACCTTCACAAATGCGATGTATTTGTTTCAGTAGCTGGCGGACTTCGCATCATAGAGCCCGCTATCGATTTAGGAATCATATTAGCTACAGCTTCTTCGATGCAAAATCGGATTCTGGACTCCGAAACAATCGTGATTGGAGAGGTGGGTTTGGGAGGAGAAGTAAGAAGTGTCTCTCGTATCGAAAGCCGTTTAAAAGAGGCGATTCACATGGGGTTTCAACGATGCATTCTTCCCAAAAGAAACCAAAAAGGAATTAGTGAAGAACTGCGAAAAAAGATTTCTCTCTATGGAGTAGACCTAGTTGAGGAAGCTGTCGATGCCGTCTTTCGTTAGGGAAATGGAGTTTCGAAAGAAGTCTAATCATATTCTCATAGAAGTGGGAGCTCGTCCTTCTCCTCTTTCTATTGCACAAGTCAAAGAAGTTCGCATTCTCTTACAATTGCAATATCCTGACATCGAATTTTCGACCCATTTGATTTCTACAACAGGTGATCAAGACCAAATCACTTCTTTGCGCATTCTGGAAAAGACCGATTTCTTTACCAGAGAAATCGATCGATGGGTTTTGGAAAAGAAAGGAAGGGTCGGGATTCATTCTGCAAAAGATTTGCCACAAGTGATGGCAAAAGGGCTTATCCTCTTTTGTCTCACCACTGGAATAGATTCTTCTGACTCTTTAGTATTATTACCAGAAGCGCAATTCGAAACTCTTCCCGTAGGAGCTCGCATTGGAACTTCATCCGAAAGGAGGGAAAATAGAATACGAGAAATACGGGACGATTTTGTATTTTGTGATATTCGAGGAACCATTGAGCAGAGACTTGCTAAACTATATGCAGGAGAATTGGAGGGAGTTGTTATTGCCGAGGCAGCTTTGCTCCGTTTAGGGCTACACCATTTGAATCGGATTCGACTTTCTGGAGTGACAGTAGAGGGGCAGGGAAAACTTGCCGTCGTAGGTCATGAAGACGACACCGCATTGCAACACCTTTTTTTTTCGATCGATGGACGAAAAAATGACTAAGCAAGTTCTTTATTTGGGAACGCATTGTCCTCTTCCGCAAGAAGGGGAGGTAATTACTCATATGCCATTGATTGAAATTCAACCCAGACCTTTTGTCGATTTTCCTATACAAGAATGCTTACAAGAATTTCCTCGATTCACCCACATCATCATTACGTCAAGAAATACCATTCCCATTTTGCAGGAATATCTAGATCGTATTGGATATCTTTCTCTATGGGAAAATAAAATCACTATTGCGGTAGGCAAAGCAACAGAGAGGGCCTTGCGAGAGAGTGGATTACATCATACTCTCGTAGCAAAAGAGGAGCGAGCAGAAGGAATTATTACAGTATTACAAGAAATAGATACAAGGGACGCTTATTTTTTTTGGCCCCATTCTGGACAAGCAAGACTACTCATTTCCGATTACTTGCAATCACACTCCATTCACTACAAGAGCTGTTCTTTATACGACCCCATCCCTAAATCAGCTGCCGAGATAAAATTGGATTTTTTTGATGAAATTGTATTTACAAGCCCTTCCGTTGTCGATGCTTTCTTTTCTTGCCACGACATTATTCCTTCCCACCTCATTTTGAGGACCATCGGTCCCATTACTGCCGCCTATTTTCGTGTTTGTGTGGAAGCCATAAGAGGATAAATAAAATCGAGTGAAATAGGCTTGTGTATAAGTGGAGGGTTTTCTTCCACTCTACTCTTGTCATAATCAATAATGGAGGTGCTACCGAGTGTTCCCCACCCTGTCTCACGAAAGTTCTCTTCCCTTTGTTCTGCGGTATCTACCGATACTGACAACCCAGACTTCTCGCCTTTAATTTTCATTTTCTCATTTTCTTCGTAACGCTCTCTATATAAAACTGCTTTTATTGCACTGGTATAATGCAAAATTGTATTAACAAAAGGTGTGATCTCGTTGTTAGCTAGCAATGAACCCTTTAAGCTGTTCTCAGGAATACGCAAATAAGATGTCTTGTCATGTCCCTCGAATTTTGACATAGATATTTTCGTAGAAGCATCCTCTACAATGTCTTTGACACCTTTACGAGTAATCTTAAATTGAACAGTAGAAATGAAGAAATCGTTTGGTACTTGTTTTACACGTCTTCGACCTTTCCCAACTTCTCCCTCGTTGTCTACCGTTTCACAATGCATAGCAACAGTGTATCTTTTGTTAAAGGTGAAGACCTCGATAAATTTGTCTCTGTTTTTATTATTCAGATACGATTCATTTGCTTTATAAAAAAGGTTTTTCATCCTATCTTTGTATTCTTTGTCTAAATGTTCGTAGGAAAGAAAAGCTCTCTTTTTTTCCTCGCACGCGACCCCTTTTTTTTCCTCGCGTGTGTCGTTGCTTTTTAGAGGTTCTTCGTCTATTCCTAAGGATGCACAATATACTTCTTTTAAAACGGTAGAAAGATGTGTTTTTTTATAACATCCAAACACTTTTCTAAGAATATAATGATCAAAAATATTCAAGGAAATTTCTTTTATTGATTTTGTCTCATCAAAATAGCAGTACTTTTTTGTTCCAGGTAGCCAAGTGTTAACCCATTGATATGTGGAATAAATCTTTTCTTGTATCATTTTTTTTCTCCCAAAATTTTATAAAAATGATAGTGAATGAATACATAAAAATCAATTAGTAATTCAACTTTGTAAAAGAAAAATAGAAATTCTTGCTTTAATCGGAAAGTTCCTTCCCACATCATTTTGAGGAGCATCGGTCCCATTAGTGCTGCCTATTTTTATGTTTTTGTGAAAGTCATAAGAGGATAAATAAAATTGAGTGAAATGGGTTTGTCTATAACGGGATTGTCTTCGTTCTTCTTCATCAAAAAAACAGTAGAGTTTTTAGTAGAGTTTGTAATTTTAATCGCATGCCACATGGCCTTATCTAATTCCTTGTTCCTTGCTGATTCGGCATCAACCTCTACTGACTGCCCACGCCTGTTTTGAACTATTACTTTCTCATTTTCCTCGTAGGACTCTGGATAGGAAACCATTGGTATTTCATCGGTATATTTCATAATTGTATTAACAATACGTGTGATCCAATCAATTAGCGGTGACTTCTTTAAGTTATTTTCCGAAATTTGCAAAAAAGCTGTATATCCTGTGAATTTTGACATAGATATTTTTGTAGAAACATCCTCTTCAACACCTTTGGCGCCTTTATGAGTAATCTTAAATTGAACAGTAGAAATGAAGAAATTGTCCGTTACTTGTGTTACACGTCTCTGACCCCTCACAATTTTTTCCCCGTTGTTTACCGTTTCATAATGCATGGCAACAGTATAATTGTTGTTAAAGGTGAAGACATCGATAAATTTTTCTCTGTTTTTGTTATTGAGATACAATTCATTTGCTTTATAAAAAAGGTTTTTCATCCTATTTTTGTATTCGTTGTTTAAATATTCGTAGGGCATAAAAGCTACACTTTTTTCCTCGTAGGTGTGGTTGCTTTTTAGAGGTTTTTCGTCTATTCCTAAGGATGCGCGATATACTTTTTTTAAAACAGTAGAAAGATGGGTTTTTTTATAACATCCAAACACTTTTCTAAGAATATAATGATCAAAAATATTCAAGGAAATTTCTTCTATTAATTTTGTCTTATGAAAATAGTAGTACTTCTTTGTTCCAGGTAGCCAAGTGTTAATCCATTGATATGTGGAATAAATCTTTTCTTGTATCATTTTTTTCTCCCAAAATTTTATATAGATTATAGTAAATGAATAGATAAAAATCAATCAGTAATTCAACTTTGTAAAAGAAAAATAGAAATTCTTGGTTCAGTCGGAAAGTTCTTTGTCCCGCCGTCTTTTCTTACAGTGGATTTATATTCTTTTTTCTGGTTCACTTTTCGTGAAGTATTTCAATTCTTACACAAGGAGTTTTCTATGAGTCAATCAGCTGCACAACAGTACCAACTTCCTCCTCTTCCTTATGATTTCGGGGCTTTAGAACCTTTTATTAGCGGAGAAATTATGAAGCTCCATTATGATAAACACCACCAAACATATGTAAATAATTTGAATAAAGCGATTGAGCAATACAATGAAGCGCAACACAAGCAAGATTTACCAAAAATGGCCTCTTTGTTATCTGCTATTAAGTTTAATGGGGGAGGACATATCAATCATTCCATTTTTTGGACCAACTTATCGCCACAAAATAAAGAAGGAGGAAAACCTCCTGAAGGGACATTGGCGCAAGCAATTAAAAAAGATTTTGGTTCTTTGGAACACCTCATTGATCAATTGACCACACAGGCAGTGGCTGTGCAAGGGTCTGGTTGGGGTTGGCTTGGATATGATAAAGCCCATCAAAGATTAGTCTTATCTACTTGCGATAATCAAGATCCCCTTATTGCAAAAGGACTCGTCCCTTTACTTGGCATCGACGTGTGGGAGCATTCCTATTATTTGCAATATAAAAACGTAAGAGCTGATTATGTAAAAGCGATTTGGAATGTGGTGAACTGGAAAAATGTATCAGAAAGATTTGAAAAAGCGAGCACCGCTACATAACAAATATTAAAAAAATTAATAATCTCATTAAGATAAAATCTTGTATAATATAGATTTTATCATTAAAATTATGACAATTAATATAGAAGGATTGATCGGATGGGTCTATTTTCACGAGACAAGCCAAAAATCAAAATTCAGACGACAAAAAAGGATGGATTTAGCGGTTGGTTAAAATGCACCCACTGCAGCGAGCTCATTCACGCACAACAGTTGGAACAAAATCAAAATTGTTGTCCTAAATGCCAGTATCATTACCGCTTATCTGCGGATGAGCGGATTAAAAGTTTAAGCGATCCTGGCACCTTTGTTCCTTTGTTTACCTCTCTGCAACCTGTAGATGTACTCGGTTTTGTCGACACGGAACCTTATCCAGAAAGAATTAAAAATGCGCAAAAAAAATCTGGGAATAACGAAGCAATTATTGTAGGAACCTGTCAGCTAAATCAGGTTACAATCGCTTTAGGTGTCATGGATTTTAATTTCATTGGTGGTTCGATGGGTTCCGTGGTCGGAGAGCGATTCACTCGATTGATTGAATTGGCTTTGACACAAAAAATTCCTGTCGTCGTAGTATGCACTTCGGGAGGAGCTCGGATGCAAGAGTCTATTTTATCTTTGATGCAAATGGCAAAAACAGCAGCAGCACTAGCCAAGTTAAGCGAAGAAGGAATTCCTTATATTTCTGTGTTAACAAATCCTACTACAGGAGGAGTAACTGCTTCTTTTGCATCTCTTGGGAACATCATTATTGCTGAACCAGAGGCTTTAGTCTGTTTTACTGGTCCACGGGTCATAGAGCAAACAATCGGACAAAAATTGCCTGCTGGAGTCCAGCAGTCTGAGTTTCTTTTACGTCATGGGATGATTGATTGTATCGTTCATCGCCATGAAATGAAGCAGAAGGTGAGCGAATTCATTTATTTCCTACAAGGGAATTCTCCTCTAGAAGAAAATGATTTGATGCCAAAACAGAATAAAAAAGATAGCCTTATAAATTCTAAAGAGAATAAAGTGCCATCTAGATTGCAAAATTCACTAGTAAGTCATTGAAATATGTCTCATTTTATAGAAATTCCAGTGCAGGTGTGTGATGAGGAATATCTGCCACATTATGCGACTAGCGGAGCAGCGGGCGCTGATCTAAAAGCTTGCTTATCTGAATCTGTCGTAATTATGCCAGGATGTTCTGCTCTTATTCCGACAGGTCTGCACATGGCTATTCCAGAAGGGTATGAAATTCAAATTCGTCCCCGCAGCGGTCTTGCTTTGCACCACCTAATGACTGTATTAAATACTCCCGGAACGATTGATTCCGATTATCGGGGAGAAATCAAAGTGATTCTCATGAATCATGGAAAAAAAGAATTTATTGTGACTCCAGGAATGCGGATTGCTCAAATGGTTCTTGCTTCTGTAATACGAGCCCGCTTTCTTGTTTCATCTGAATTGGCATATACAGAAAGAGGTAAAGGCGGCTTTGGTCACACAGGACAAAACTAGAAAAGGCATTTCAGGAATGGATATTTCCCATTATATGGATCCAAGGCTTATCCTATTTTTGCACACTCAAACAAGAGATGAGACATTGTTGGAACTTGTCGATTGCATTTACAGTGCAGGTAAATTAGAAAATAAAGAACTATTTTACAATGCCATTCTTGAAAGAGAAAAAATTGTCTCAACTGGGATTGGAATGGGTGTGGCGATTCCTCATGCGAAGCTTGCTTTTTATAATCAATTTTTCATTGCAATTGGTATTTTACAAAAACCGGTAAATTGGTACGCTCTTGATCAAGCTCCCGTCCGATTAGTATTTATGATTGGCGGGCCCGATGATAAACAAACCGAATATTTACAAATTTTATCGACTTTGACGCAAGCCATCAAAAACGAGGAACGACGAAAAAAGCTTCTTACTTTACAAAATCCAATAAGTATCATTGAATTATTTGAGACAGTTTGATAAGAGGGTATTTTGTAATTATAATAGCCTTGCTTCGAAATTATTTTCTCCCTAGGAGACAGTGGGTGTGAGCAGGCCATATTAATCAATATTGTCCTGCTCACACCCACTGTCTCCTAGGGGAAAAGAATTCGAATCAAGGTTTATTAGAATTACAAAACACCCTCTAAGACCACCGGTAAGAAATAATCTTTTAAGTTCATTAGGCGGTAATTATGGATTTGAAAATTAAGGATGTGGCAGACCTTCTGAAGGTATCGGAAAAGACTATTCGGAAATGGATTTCCGATAGAAAAATTCCCAATTATCGAATGAATCAACACTATTATTTTTCGCGTTCTGAAATTGAAAATTGGATTATTTCTCACAAATTCGATAAAACAGAGGAAAAAGTTTTTCTTTCTAGTTCTCCATTTTCCCAATCAGTTGGAGGAAGCAAGCAATTTAGTCTTTTTCGAGCCATCCATAAAGGAGATGTTTTTTATAAATTAAAAGGAAAAACAAAAGAAGAAATTATCCGAGCTGCAATGAAAAAGGTAGCTCCACTCATCGATGTCGACGCGGAAGTCATGATTGATTTATTGCTGGATCGGGAAAATCTGATGCCTACAGCTTTGAATAATGGAATAGCCGTTCCTCATACTCGCGATACTTTATTGAGCACACATTACGATGTTGTCATTCCCGTTTTTTTACAAGAACCACTCGATTACGGCGCTTTAGATGGAAAACCTGTCCACACCCTATTTTTTCTTTTTGCTTGTGAAGATAAAAGACACTTGGACTTGCTCGCAAAAATCGCTCATTTAAGTAGCCAATCCGATGCGCTTACCTTTTTTCAGACAAAGCCTACAAAAGAAGACTTATTAGGCTTTATCAAAGAATGGGAGAGCCGCATGCCTGTAGCAAAGCAGCCAGATTAATAAGGTCTAATGGATCCATCCACGTATCTTCTTCAGCTTTTTCTTATTTTACTCTTTGCTCGGCTTCTTGGCGAACTTGCTGCTAAGAAAAACATTCCGGCAGTTTTAGGAGAGTTAACCGCGGGTATTTTGATAGGGCCGAGTATTCTGGGTTGGGTACAGCCTGACTTTGTCATCAAACTCCTTGCCGATATTGGGATTATTTTACTTCTTTTCGAAGTAGGTCTTGAGACAAATCTTTATCGATTATTTCAGACAGGAAGCAAACCTTTACTTGTTGCTATAGGCGGAGTCGTTCTCCCTTTTGCTTTCGGTTTTGCCCTCTCCCATTTTGTTTTTCAGATGACCATGGTCGTCTCACTGTTAATCGGCAGTACGCTGACTGCGACGAGCATTGGAATTACAATGCGAATCTTAGCTGATCTCAAAAGACAGTCTGGAAGTGAATCGCAAATTATACTTGGAGCAGCGGTCATTGATGATATCATTGGAATTATCTTATTGTCGGTTGTGTACGAATTTTCTAAAGGATCGGGCATCAATATTGGAGATATTGGGAAAGTTTCTTTACTCATTATATTATTTCTTCTATTGGCTCCTTTGGCTGCAAAAATCATTTCCAGCGCTATTAAGAGATATGAAAAAATAAGTGCTGTGCCTGGTCTTGTCCCTACATCTATTGTCTCTCTTATTTTATTGTTTTCTTGGTTGGCGCACGCCTTAGATGCTCCCGAACTCATTGGAGGATTTGCCGCAGGTCTTGCTCTTTCTCCCCATTTTCATTCTCTTGATCACGTGCTTAACCTGACAAAAAGATTTTCTCATACTGTCGAAACACAAATGAAATCGATCATTCATTTATTTACCCCCATTTTTTTTGTCACTGTAGGACTCTCCCTCAATTTGCGAGAAATTGACTGGTCTTCGCTCTCTCTTTGGCTATTGTTTCTCTCATTACTAGTCGCGGCAATTCTTGGCAAACTAGCTTCTGGATTTTTATTATTCAAAGATAAAAATTGGGTAAAATGGTCTGTGGGTCTTGCTATGATTCCAAGAGGAGAGATGGGGCTCATTTTTGCCGAAGTGGGAAAAAATCACAACATCATCGACAGCGATACATATGCCGCGCTTATTCTTGTCATTACAGCAACCACTCTCTTGGCTCCATTCGCTATGCGCTTCTTCTACATCTCAAAAAAGCTATCGTAAATAGACTTCTTGCATAACCTCTTTTCGTGCCCGTGTGCGTGCCCGTGCCCGAATTTACCTACTCACCTTATGCAAATGATCTTAATCTTAATCTTAATCTTGTAAAGAAAAGCAAGATTAAGATCATGATTAAGATCGAGATTAAGTTCAATGCATAACGTGAGTAAATTTTCGGGCACAGGCACGCGCACGCGGGCACGAGAAGAGGTTATGCAACAGGTCTATTGTTTTAATTCTATTGGGGCGCCCTGGATAGGAGATTGGCCGATTCCTGTGGAATCCATCAGAGGAAATGGTTGTTCTGGTCCGGTTGAAGGGGTGGCTAGTTTAATGCCGGTGAATCCCATGAAGGCCATGGACATAAGACCGGACATGATGAATGTGATTCCCATTCCTTTAAGGGCAGGAACAACTTCGGAAGTGGCTAACTTTTCCCGAATTGCTGCAATAAGAGCAATTGCCAACCACCACCCCAGCGCTGAGCCAAGCACATAAATAAAGTTGGGAACAAAGGGATATTCCCGAGTAACAGCAAAAAGACAAGCACCTAAAATGGCGCAATTTACTGCAATAAGAGGCAAGTAAAACCCAAGCGACATGTATAGCGCGGGAGATACTTTTTCGATGATGATCTCCAAAATTTGAGTAAAGCCTGCGATAATTGAGATAAATAAGAGAAATTGGAGAAATCCAAGATCGATATTTTTTGTTTCTAATCCGAATACTTCTAGCCAAGAAAGAGCGCCTGGACCTGTCACAAATTTTTGAACAAACCAATTCAATACACCTGATACAGTTAATACAAAGACTACGGCAATTCCAAGCCCATTTGCCGTTTTTAATTTATTTGAACAGGCGAGGTACGTACACATTCCAAGAAAATTGACGAGGAGAAAATTTTCGATAAAAATGGCTTGGATCAATAATCCCAAAAGATTCAAAAAAGAATAGTCTCCCATCCACATAAGTTATTCATCTCCTTGGAATTTTTTTAATACATAGATGAGGCCGCCAATAATAAAAAAAGCGGCAGGGGGACTAACCATCAAGACAAAATTATCATACCCATCGGGATGCGTTGCTGTGGCATACCAAGATTGTGGAATGACTTGAAAACCTAATAATTGCCCAAACCCAAACAATTCGCGGATAAAGGCGATAATACACAAAACGATTGCATATCCCATTCCCGCTCCTAAACCATCCAAAAAAGCGGGCATTGGTCCTACATTTTTTGCCATTCCTTCTGTTCGTCCCATGACGATGCAATTCGTGATGATCAGTCCGACAAAAACGCTTAACACTTTTGAAATACTAAAGAAATAGGCTTGTAGAAATTGATCAATGATAATCACAAAGACGGAAATAATCGCTAATTGTGTAATCATTCGAACACTATCAGGAGTAATTTTTCTTAGTAAGGAAACAAATAAACTGGAGAAGCCTGTGACAAATGAGACAGATAATCCCATAGTAATAGCAACGCTCAATCGATTTGTCACCCCTAAGGCAGAACAAATTCCGAGGACAGCGACAAGTACTTGGTTTTGCGACCACAACTGCGAAGTAAAATAAGTAGATGCAGGTTGTTTAGCCATTTATTTTTCCGATTGTTCGTGTAAAGCCATAAGAAAAGGACGGTAGGCAGACAAGACCTCTTGGTATGCGGTTGTTACCCCATTCCCCGTGAGCGTGGCCCCAGCCATTCCATCGACTGCACTTCGCGATTTAGGGCTATTTCCTAACACTTCGTTCACCTTTCCTTTTACGACAACGATTCCTAGAGGAGCAGTGGCAAAGTCAGTTTTTCCGTCAGGAGATTCTTGAAAAATCAATTTTCCTGGAAATTGGCCTTGCCATTCTGGTTCAGAAATATTTGCCCCTAGTCCAGGGGTTTCTTTTTGATCGTACCAGGAAATGCCAATGACGTCATCTCCATTTGGTTTGATTGCAAGATATCCATAAATCGCATCCCATAGACCCATGCCATTGACGGGAATGACATACCCTGCAATTTTCCGATCTTTTTCTCCGCTGTTCGCATAAATTTTATAGATCAATTTGAATGGCTGTCGATAATAGCCCGACTTTCGATATTCTTTAATATACTCCTTTTCCTGGATGTGTTCCTTTTTAAAAGAAGTTTCGTTCCCTTTTTCGTCGACTAAAAAGGGTTCAATGCGAGCGCGGTAGACTTCTAAAATTTCCTCTTGGCTCGGATAAATATATTCCGTTGTTTTTTCTAATAGGCCAGAGGAAGTGTACTTTGCCGGGACATCCTTTCCTTGGTCGTCTTGTATTTGAAAATAAAGATAGGGGCTCAAGATTCGTGCCGCAATTAACATCTGTTTGCTTCGATCTAATTCTTTTGCCTGTTCCTGCGGCTCTTTTAGAGCACTTGCTAATAGAGACAATATGGTTGCGCAAATAAGACTTAAAATGACCATGAAGCAAATTGTATACCCTTGGGATTTGGAAAGGGTTGGCTTAGGTTCTGACATTAGACCTCTTTCTTCGGTAGAAACGAACAGCATAATAATCAATGAGAGGTGCAAATACATTGGCCATTAAGATAGCCAACATCACTCCTTCGGGATAGGCTGGATTAATCACTCGAATAATAATTGCCACGATGCCGGCAAGAGCTCCGTAGATCCATCTCGCAGATTTCATAGAGGGAGAGGAAACAGGATCAGTTGCCATAAAGACAATACCAAAAGCAAGTCCTCCGAGTAACAAATGTTTATATGCGGGAAAACTAAAAGGAGCTGGGTACCAAGCCCCATGATTTTCCGCGAAATAGTAAGAGCCGAGTTGAAACAGAAGCGCTGTACAAAAAGCTCCCAGAGTCATTCCTGCCATCGTTCTCCAAGATCCAATGCGGGTCCAAATCAAGAAAGCAGCTCCGAGCAAGCATGCCAATATGGAAGTTTCTCCCAAGCATCCCAATTTATCTCCGATAAATAAATTCCAATCTCCGTAGTGGCCAAATCCATATTGTAGCTTTGAGAAATGATAGGCGTCTTCATAGTGTCCGGGCGAAAGGCCGAGACCTCCTTCTGCGACAGGAGCAGTGACGAATTTTCTCATTTGCTCAGGATCTAATTGCGTAAGAGTAGCTCCATAATTGCCCTCTGTATTCCATGTATTAAACTGTTGTTCGATGAGGGGATAAGAAGAGGTATTGGTTCCCAAGTCATTGGATGCAATGGCATCGACATGGATTTTTTTGATTGTAGGGGAAACATTGAAACGAGCGAGGGGAGTGGCTTGAGAATAAGCATCCAAAGAGTTTGTTTTTGCTTCATTGTTCATTTGGAGGAGGCTTTCTCTAGATGCAGTAGTATTTGTCCCTACCCAAACATCACCAGACATTTTTCCAGGAAAAGTAAAAAATAAAAAAGCGCGGCAAGCAAGTGCTGGATTTACAATATTCATTCCTGATCCCCCGAAGACTTCTTTCCCAAGGATGACCCCTGCAGCAACTCCGACAGCAGCCATCCAATACGGAATTGTAGGGGGGAGAATCAATGCGTACAGAATCCCTGTCACAAGTAAACCTTCTGAAATATCGTGTTTTCTAACAATAGCAAATAAGGCTTCACAGAGACCACCGACTGCATATGCAATAATGACTAAGGGAAGAAGAGCAGTGAATCCTTGTTGCAAAATCGAAAGATACCGTTGGTCTTTGAGAGCAAAATCGAAATAGCCGCTGGAAAGATATTCATTCATCAAATGATAATCCCCACTTGTATAGACAAAACTTTGTACTCCTGTATTCCAAATCGCCATGAGAAGGCAAGGAATAAGAGAAAAAATCACCATCATCATCCACCGCTTTACATCCACAGCATCGCGAATGTAAGGAGCTCTTCGCGTATTGGGAGATGGTTCATAGAGGAAATTATCTGTGGCTTCAATTAAAGGGCGTAAACGCTCTAGCGGTTTCCCTTTCTCTGTTAAAGAGAGTTGATAGTCAAGTATGCGACGTAGCATAGAAATACCCATCCAGTGATCGAGTATAGTGATACCAAAATTTGAGAAAATCGGAAACAGGAGATTGTTACTTTTCTTTCAATGCATTTTTGTGTATGTTTTTTGATGAATGAATTCCTGTATTGTTGAAAATTCGAAATTGAGTGGAAGTATTGTCGTTCCCTCTTCCAAATCACAAACACTTCGAGCGATTTTGTTTGCTGCAATGGCAAAAGGAAAAAGTTCTATTTATCAATATTTACCCTCGCCAGATACCGAAGCCATGGTACAAGCATGTGCTCATTTTGGAGCAAAGCTGTCTATGGGCACTGAAAAAATAGACGTAGAGGGGATCAATGGGAAAATCGGTCGTTTAGAAGATGTGATTTATGCTGGAAATTCGGGAATTGTTCTTCGGTTTTGCACTGCTTTAGCTGCAGTGGGAAAATATCCTTGTGTCGTTACGGGAGATTATTCCATACGGCATCATAGACCAATGAAAGCTCTACTAGAAGGTCTTGCTCAATTTGGTGTTCGCACTGAATCGATGCGAGGAGATGGCTATGCTCCAGTGATCATTCAAGGGCCGATTCAATCTGGCAAAATTCGATTGCAAGGAGAAGACTCGCAACCGGTTTCTGCTCTTCTGATTGCAGCCGCTTTTTCTGAGGGGCCCTTAGAAATTGAAGTGCACAACCCAGGAGAAAGGCCATGGGTTTTTTTGACGCTCGACTGGTTTGATCGGCTTGGTATTGTATATGAACAAACAGCGGATTTTATTTTTCGATTACCAGGAAAAAGTTCTTACGATGGATTTACGTATCGGGTACCAGGAGATTGTAGTGCAGCGGCATTTCCTATAGCTGCTGCTTTAATTACACAGTCAGAAATCACCATTCATAATATTGATATGCAAGACAAGCAAGGAGATAAACGAATAGTCGAATTATTCCAAGAAATGGGAGCATCGATTCATATTGATCTCCAGAAAAAATCTCTCAAAGTAAAGCGAGGGGAGCAGCTGAGAGGAATTTCGATTGATATCAATGATTGTATTGACGCAATTACGATCTTGGCCGTAATGGGATGTTTTGCAAAAGGAAAAACCCATATTCGAAATGGCGCCATTGCAAAACAAAAAGAATGCAATCGGATCTATTGCATTGCGAAAGAATTGCGAAAAATGGGGGCAATCATCTCTGAAACAGAAGATGGATTATTGATCGAAGAATCTTCTCTTTCAGGCGCAAAAGTTCATTCTCATGAAGACCATCGAATGGCTATGTCTCTCATCGTTGCTGCTATGGGAGCAAAGGGAGCATCTGAAATTTCATCAGTGAATTGCATGGCTAAAACCTTTCCCTCTTTTATGGGAGAATTTATCAAGTTAGGAGCTATAATCGACTATACCCAATAGCCCAGAGAACCGCTAAAGGCTGCGATATCTACGTAACGTGTTTTTTATCTGCGAGAGGAATATGGCAAGCAATTCATTTGGAAATATTTTAAGAATGACGACTTGGGGAGAGTCCCATGGGAAAGCAATTGGCGTTGTCATCGATGGTTTTCCTTCTGGAATTCCCATTGACGAAGAGATGATTCAATCTGCTCTATCAAGGCGAGCTCCTGGAAAAAATCTCTATACTTCTCCTCGAAAAGAAAATGATCGAGCAGAAATTTTATCCGGCATTTTTGAAGGAGTGACAACAGGAACTCCTATTTCTGTCATCATCTATAACCACGACCAAGATTCAAGCAAATATGAATCGATCAAAAATTTATTGCGCCCAGGTCATGCGAATTATACTTATCTAAAAAAATATGGAATCTTTGATTATCGAGGGGCGGGCCGCTCCTCAGGGAGAGAAACAGCTTGCCGCGTAATTGCGGGCGCGATTGCCAAGCAATTGTTGCATCAGTTCAACATCCATGTGATCGCGTATGTAAAACAAATCAGTGAGATAGAAGCATCGATTATTGAATGTACGATGGAGGAAATGCAAGAGCGGACTTTTGCAAGCCCTGTATTTTGTCCAGATGAACGGGCAGCAGAGCAAATGATAGAAGCAATCGAACGGATAAAACAAGAAAATGATTCTCTGGGAGGAGTAGTTGAATTTATTGCCCATGGAGTACCGGTTGGTCTCGGAGATCCTATTTATCAAAAACTGGAAGCGAATCTTGCAGTAGCCATGATGAGCATTCCTGCTACAAAAAGTTTTGAAATTGGCGCTGGGTTTGCCTCGATTGCGATGCGCGGTTCCCAACATAATGATGAATTTGTTCATGATGATGGGATGATAAAAACAAAAACAAATCATGCAGGGGGAGTATTAGGAGGGATTTCCACAGGGATGCCTATTGTGGGAAGAGTCGGGTTTAAACCTACATCTAGTATTATGAAGGAGCAAAATACGGTGAATATCGATGGACAGCAAGATTCTTTTTTTCTTCCACAAGGATCAAGGCATGATCCTTGCATTGTGCTTCGGGCTGTTCCTGTTGTGGACGCAATGGCTTCATTTGTATTGGCAGATGCATTTTTAGCCAATCAATGCAGGTGAGAGATGTCGAACGGCATAGAACTTCTTATTATTCAGCACGGAATTTTCAAAGCTCTCCCAGAAAATATGTTCGATTGTTCTTTTCGCTACGCTATTATTACAGATCACTGTGTAGAAGCCTTATATGGTAAGCAACTGTACGACACATTGCTATCTATGGGAAGGGAAGTATTTTTGTTCTCTTTTTCCGGAGGGGAAGAGAATAAGAATCGGCACACAAAAGAATGGATAGAAAATCAATTATTTGAAAAAAAACTAGGTCGAGATACTTGCATTATCGCCTTGGGCGGAGGTGTTGTCACCGACCTCGCGGGATTTGTTGCTGCTACCTATTGTCGAGGGGTCCCTTTGTTTATTATTCCTACTTCCTTGATGGGAATGGTTGATGCCAGCATGGGAGGAAAAACGGGTGTTAATCTTCCTTATGGAAAAAATTTAGTCGGTGCTTTCTACGAGCCATCAAAAATCATTATCGATCCTATATTGCTACAGACTCTTCCTAAGAAAGAAATCCAAAATGGGATGATTGAAATGATCAAGCATGGGCTGATTATGAATGAAGCTTATTATAGCTATTTAAAGAACAACAGAGAGGCATTGCTCTCTCTTACCCCTACAACCGTAGAAAAGGCTATTCGAGGGAGTTGCCAAATTAAAACCGAACTGGTCAAAGAAGATCATTTGGATCGGGGAAGGAGGCAATTATTGAATTTTGGACACACCATTGGGCATGCCTTAGAACGAGTAAATCAGTATAGACTTTCTCACGGAGAGGCGGTTGCGATGGGAATATTGGCGGAGAGCTATCTTTCTCTACAACTTGGAATATTACCAGCAGCTTCTTTCCAAAATATTTTTGAATTTATTACCTGTTTTTCTATTCCCTTTGACACCCTTTCTGCTATTTCCACCGAAGAGCTGTTTTGCACTCTGAGAGTAGATAAAAAATCATTGCAAGGGATTCCCAGATTTGTCCTTCTTTCTGACATTGGCAACTGCCTTCAAGACAATGAACAATACACGCACACGATCCCATTCGGTGCTTTGCAACATACATTACAATGGTTAAAAGATGATTTGTCCGGTTATTGTCGGCCCTTCTCTTGCTCTGGCGCAACAGCAAATTGAAAATTCTTTGCTCTATGCAGCCTGTCTTGAATTGAGATTGGATCACTTTGAAGTCATTGATTGTGTTTGGTTAAAACAGATTCTGTCTCAGTATCTTCTACCGATGATTTTTACCTTGCGCAAAGCTTCGCAAGGAGGGAAGTATTCTGGGTCAGAAGAGACGAGATATTCTCTTTTTCGAAAATTACTTCCGTTGCGACCTGCTTTTTTTGATGTAGAGCATGATACTCCTCTCGATATCATTGCGGAGTTCCAGGCACATAACTGCCCCATTCTTCTTTCTTCTCATCATTTTGATGGAGTGCCTGAACAGCTCGATGAGCATTTTTTACATATGAAAAAAATACCGGCCGCATTCTATAAAATAGCTGTGTATACGGATTCTACACATCAATGTCTCCGTTTTATGCAATGGGCTAAAAGGCAAGATAACAAACTCATTCCTATTTGTATGGGAAAAAATGGGCAAATTAGCCGAATTTTAAGTCCTAGGCACAATTGTCCGATCACTTATGTCACCATAGATCCAAACGAAGAAAATATTTCCGGTCAATTATCGGCACAAGTATTGCACAAACAATATAGGTATTCTTTCCTCCATCCAGAAACTAGGGTAATGGGATTGATTGGGAATCCAGTGGATCAAAGTCCAAGTCATGTGACTCATAATCATCTTTTTTCTCATTTTGGGTTGGATGCTGTCTATGTCAAAATGAGAGTTTCAAAAGAAGAATTGTCGAATTTTTTCTCTATTGCTAGAAGTTTTTCTTTTGGTGGATTAAGTGTAACTATGCCACTGAAAGAGGAAATTCTCCGTTTTCTCGATGACATTGATCCAGAAGCTCGTGCGATTGGAGCGGTAAATACTCTTGTTGTTAGACAACAATCAATTATAGGATACAACACCGATGGGGTAGGGGCTTTAGACGCACTAGAAAGAAAAAAGGTTGTCCAGGGGAAAAAAATGGTTCTGATTGGAGCTGGAGGAGTCGCTAGAGCGATTGCCCATGAAGCATTGAAGAGAGGTTGCGAGGTAGTTATAGTAAGTCGAGAGGCAAGAAAAAGCAAAGAAGTCGCTGCTCAATTAGGGTGCAAGGGGATTGGATTGGATGGAATAAGAGAAAATGGGCAAGGGTATGATTTTTTAATTAATTGCACGCCTCATCCTATGCCGATAGATTTGTCGATGATTCTTCCAAAAACCATTGCAATGGATGTGACTATTGCTCCCAAGGAAACGACTTTTTTACAGCAGGCCGCTAGTAAAAACTGCCAGATCGTATATGGATATGAAATGTTTATAGAACAGGCATTAGGACAATTTTGTTTGTGGTTCCCAGGGAAAATAGCCAAAGACCAAGCGAGAAGATTACTTACCATGTTTTTTAATGAATAAATAGATATAATCTTCAAAAAAAACTACGGGATAAGCAATGAAACGACCTAAACGCTGGATATTGATCTTGCTTCCTTGTGTTCTGCTCTTTGGGTTGGCTCGGTTATATTATTATCTTACTGATGACTTCCGAATAGGAAATATTACGTACGACTTTCCTTTTACCCCCCAGTGGCAGACTCCTCTTTTAACAGAGGAGGAGCAAAAAACTCTAGTCGAAGTTCTTTCTCAGCCCTTTCGATACATAGGGAAAGGAGCGCAATGCTATGCCTTTGTCAGTAAAGATGAAAAATATGTGATTAAATTTTTTAAATTTAAGCATTTGAAACCCAATTGGCTAGCAGAACAACTATTTTTTCTTCCTTTCTTTCATCAATATCGCGATCAATTGGCAGCTCGAAAACACCGAAAATTAGTTGGGGTTTTTAATGGATATGACTTAGCTTTTCGAGAAAATCGAAAAAATACGCAACTCCTCTATGTTCATTTGGTCCCCACGAAATTTTTGCATGTAAAGACGTCTCTTTTCGATAAAATCGGTTGGGAAAGAGAGGTTTATTTAGACGATGTCGTATTTCTCGTTCAAAAGAAAGGAAAGACACTTCGGTCTTGCCTACATGAATGGTTAAAAAAGGAAAATCTACTCAAGGCTAAAGAGGGATTAGCGCAAATTTTTAACATGTATATTTCCGAATATCATAATGGGTTATACGACCACGATCATGGAGTACTACAGAACACGGGTTTTGTGGATGGACTTCCCTTCCATTTAGATGTGGGGAAATTGCATAAGAATCATGAAATTCAAGAACTTGCAAAGTACAAATACGACCTTCAATTTATCATGTATAAGATTGTCACGTGGATCCATCATTGCTATCCACAATTTGAAGAAGAAATCACCTCTTTTTTATCAGATTCATACGAAAAATTTGCAGAAGAAAAAATCAATTTTGCCGAATTAGACCCCAGCTCTTTGAAAAAAAATCTTTTGTAAAGGTTAGAGGGTGTTTTGTAATTATAATAGCTTTGCTTCTTTCTAAAACTCGCTTTGTATCGAAAAATTGCTAGAGTTTTGCATGACAAGAACAATATCTACCACAGAGCCCACAGAGATCACAGAGGAGTTTTAAAACTTAATCGACTATAACCCTTTGGAATTTCGAAAGAAGTCTATTTAGAGACTGTCTCCTAGGGAGAAAATAATTTCAAAGCAAGGCTATTATAATTACAAAACACCCTCTTAGGGCATGTTCCGCTAAGATGCACAAGTTTATTTACGATTGTTTTCGACAATTGGGAAAATCTCTTCTTCATTTCGTCTACCCATCTAAATGTCTTCATTGTCGAGCTTTATTGAGTCCAGAACCCATTGTATTGTGCCACGACTGTTCTTCTTCTTTAGAATTAATCAATCCAGAAGAGCGATGTCCGAGATGCTTCCATTTTCTTTCCGATGAAGGAGAGTTATGTCAAATTTGCATCAAATATCCTTCTTTGTATGCGGGAATAGCAAGTTGTTTTGAGTATGAAGGTCCCGCTGGAACTCTCATTCGGCAATTGAAGTATTATAACCAATCCTATCTTGCACAAGGAATGGGAGCTTTTTTAGTGGCGCAATGGGAAAGATTACATTGGCCTATTCCCGATGTGATTGTTCCAGTACCTATCTCTTTTTTGCGATGGATGGAAAGAAAATATAATCAAAGCGATCTTCTTGCACAGGAAATGAGCCGTTTTTTGCGCTGTCCTACAAAGAATGTTCTCCGGCGAAAAAGCGGCGATTATTCACAAGCTGAATTGTCTTTAGAACAAAGAAGACAGCTACAAGACGATCGCTTTTCTTTCCACCATTCTTTTTCTTTGAAAAATAAGGTGGTTCTCGTCGTAGATGATGTAGTCACTTCTGGCCATACTTTACATCGATGTGCACAGATTCTTAAGGAACAAGAACCCACCGCTCTCTATGCCATTACCTTCTGTAAAACCCATTCAGTGTAAGATATACCCAAGTGGTCTCAAAATTTGGTTTGTGGCAACGCGAAAGCTCCCGCGATTAAAAGCTCAAATCACAAGCCAGACCCCATTTGATAGTTTTTTATACCCATTTCTTTTTGCGGAAGAAGAGAAGCATGGAGCAGGCGACTGTTAGCATAATGAAGAGTACAAAAGGATAAAACCAGTGGATGTGCAGTTCGGGAAAGTATTCAAAATTCATTCCATAGAAGCCTGTAATAAATGTGAGGGGAACAAATATGGTCGAAACCATGGTGAGTACTTTAATAATGTCATTTGTTCGAATATTGATATTGGACAGGTAAATATCCATCATTCCTGCTACAATATCGCGGAATCCTTCAATGATGTCGATGATTTGGACAATATGATCATACACATCGCGTAAAAAAATTTGTGTTGTTGGATGAATAGCCTTTTCCTCTAAATGCAAAAACCGGTTGACTACATCGCGCATAGGCCACATTGCTTTCCGAAGAATGACCATGTCGTGCTTTGCTCTTTGGATGTTTTGTATGAGTCGATTGCTAGTGGGAATATTCAATTGTTCTTCTAGTTGGTCCAGATAAATATTCACTTTTTCTAAGACCACAAAATACGAGTCGACAATAACATCCAAGATGGAGTAAGCAAGATAGTCTGTTCCCAAAGATCGGATCCGATGCCCTTTTTGCCGAATATGATCAATAATTGGGAGAAAAATCGTTTCTTCTTTTTCGACAAAAGAAATTAAATATTGAGGACCAAATACAAAGCTAATCTGCTCGTCATTTAGGTTCGCTTTTTTTTCACTATAATGAAGAAGTCGGGAGATGATGAATACTTGTTCCTGATACGTATCCAATTTTGCTCGTTGCGTTGTGTGAAGAATATCTTCCAAGACCAATGTATGCAATTTAAAATGTTTGGCAATAGAGACAACTTCTTGTGAGCTTGAGACCCCATAGACTTGTATCCAAGTCACGCGAGGAGTGGCAATATCTTCTAAACATTCTTCCAAAGAGGCATTTTCTTTTTCAAAGAATTCTTCTTGATTATAAGCGATAAGCGAAAGACGAATCCGTTGTGAGTTTACGCCCCCGTTTTGTAAAGGTATAGGGTTTTCTGTAGATTTCATGATTCAATATTTCGGCGAACTTCACCTATTTTTTGGCGTAGTTGTTCGTCAGTTACGACTTTTTTCTCGATATTTTTACAAGCGTGTAAAATAGTAGAATGTTTTTTTCCGAAGGAAACGCCTAGCATCATTAATGATTCGTTAATCATTTCTCTTGCTAAATACATGGCAACTTGGCGCGGAAGCGCAATGTTTTGCGTTCGATTTGATCCTCGCAGATCACTTACCCGAACTTGGAAAACAGAAGCAACACTTTTTAAGATCTGTTCAATAGTAATTTTTTCTTGAGGGGCCTGTTGGAGCATTTCGCGCAAAGTTTTGGTTACCAATTCTTCCGTGATGTTCAAATTCATCATTCGGCAATGCGCGCTTAAGCGATTAACCGCTCCTTCCAATTGTCTCACGTTATTGTGGATGTGCTCGGCAATGAAAAATGCCACTTTATGAGGAATATGCAATCCCTTTTGTTCTGCTTTGTATTGTAAAATCGCAACACGAGTTTCGAGTTCAGGAATTGTCATTCGAGCTACTAGGCCTCCTTCCATTTTTCCGATCGTTCGTTCGGATAACTTGAGAAGAGAAGGGGGTTTATCGCTAGTAATGACAATTTGGGCCCCTTTATTTTTTAAAGCCTCGAATGTGTAAGATAATTCTTCTTCAAAAGGCAATCGATTTTGCAAAAATTGCACATCATCTACTAATAAGACATCTACATCGGAGCGATAAAATTTCTTCATTCGATCTACTGTTTTATTTCGCAAACTATCAACTAAATCATTGATAAAAGCTTCCGTAGTAATGAAATGAATGCGCAATTTTTTATGGTTTTCTCGGATGTAATGACCAATGCTATGTAGGATGTGTGTCTTTCCTAAACCAACTCCTCCATGAATAACAAGAGGGTTATAGGATTGACCGGGACGAAGGGCAATTCCCATGGCTACAGCTTTTACAAACTGATTCGTAGGTCCTTCGATGAAATTTTCGAATCGATAATTATTGTTTAATTTTACATCAGGATAAGAATTGGGATTGGATTCGGGAGAGGAGGAGAGTGGCGATGATTTGAGAGGTTGCGCTGTTGGATTTTTTTTGGGGGGAGGAGGGGCTAATACAAATTGAATAGCCGGTTCACCCAAATTATTTACTGGCAAAAAGGCGCGAAGATCTTCTTTATAGTTTGTGATTAGATATTCTTGTACAAAATAATTTGGAACTTCTAATGTAATTTGTTCGCTTGTGGCATCTATGAGGCGGATAGGTGCAAACCAATTACCGTAAGCAGCTAAAGAACATTGCGTTTTCACAAATTCTAAGAACTGCGTCCAAGCTTCTCTAGTATCACATGCTAACATAATCTCAATCCTTATAAGTTATAAACAACGTTTCCACAAGTGGTTGTGGAGCTTATTTAGGAAAAATCTAGCATGAGCTAATCTTACGTGGCAAGAACTTTCCGCAAGATCATTTTTCGCAAATGAATAACCCACTGAGTATCAAAAAAACCGAAGCAAAAGAAAAAAAAATTTTCCTTTTTTTGCCTCATTATCTGGTCATTTTCTTCATTTCTTTTGATAATCAGTCAATTAAAGAATGGTGTACTGAAGAGAATTCAAGCTTGGGAATTTTGAATTCACTTCGGTAAATAAGCCAAAAGAAGAGCTTTTGCTTGATTTGCGATTTCTTTGTTGGAATGTTTTTTTAATTGTTGCAGAATTTTCATTCCTTCCGCTTTTTTTTCTAAACTAAAAAAAGTTTTAGCTAAATTGAGTAGTACTGCCCCTTGGTCAGTCCCTTTCAATCGAAGAGCTCGATCAAAATATTCCAACGCTTTATTGTGTTGATTGATTTGCAGATAAATAGCCCCTAACGTTTGCAAGTCATAGGAACTATTGGGGTCTAAGATAATTAAGGCTTCAAAAAAAGAGAGAGCAATGTCGTATTTTCCTTGTCGTATATAAGAAAAACCTGTGTATCGGAGATCTTCAATGTGTTCGTCTGTCCAACCAAGTCGTTCTTTCCAGAGTATCTTAGACATTAGACCTCTTCGTAATTAAGGGTTCGTCGAGTTTTTGGATTATTTTGGCCGCTTTTTAATCAAAATATTGGGGGCTATATCGAGAAAAGTATATAGCCTCCAACATTTTGACTTAAAAATCGGCTCAAAAGAACCGAAAAATCGACAGAACCTTATTACGCAAGAGGTCTATTCGATTAGCCTTGCAAAAATTGACCTACTCGACCCACAATAAACCCTAACCAACTATTGATTTTCTTAATTTGACCAAAGCAGTTTTTTAATATGGCCTTCTCTTTTTTTTCTTCGTCCGTTTCACATTCTATTTCGTCTAATTCTTTTTCCGTTTCTTCTTCTTCAGAGAAAGATCCAAGACTTGGCGCCACCCGAAAAAAACCAAAAGGGGATCTTCTTTGAAACCGAAATTTTGGGGGAGGAAAAAAAAATGCCCAAGGGTTTCGCACATTTCCCATTCCGAGTAAAATATCCATTTCTGTTGGTTTTGGGTAGAAGTCAATGACTCGGATTTGCGCCGGAATGGTCGATGCTTCTTTAACATGGTATTCTTTCTCAATTGTCTCGATGAGGTTAATTCGACGAGCATATTGATTGTGAATACTAATATCTAAATCACGTAAATCAGCCATACTTATATATTAACAATTATTATATTTATTGGTATAGTGAAACAAAAAGATATGAATACCGCCCCTCATCAGTCTGTTTTATTGGAAGAAGTCCTCCAGGCCTTTTCCGCTAGCTCTATACCCACGTTTTTAGAGGGTACTTTAGGAGCAGGAGGGCATGCAGAATCTTTGCTTATTCGGCATAAAGAGATAAAAAAATACATTGGAATAGACCAGGACCCCTCTGCTCTTGCTTTGGCCTCTAGTCGTCTTTCTCAGTGGTCGTCCCAGCTTGTATTCATTCACTCCAATTTTTCTTGTTTGGATGAAATCGCTGCTCATTTATCCATTGCCTCTGTGGATGGGATTTTACTTGATTTGGGAGTTTCTTCTATGCAATTCGATCAAGCCGAAAGGGGCTTTAGTTTTTCTCATGATGGGCCTCTCGATATGCGGATGAATCCTCATCAATCACTCACTGCTAGTGAGATCGTAAATACTTATCCAGAGAAAGAGTTAGGGGAAATATTTCGAGAATATGGGGAAGAAAAACAATGGAGAGCGGCAGCTCGACTGATTTGCCAAGCCCGAAAGAATCATCCTTTTACGACAACCGCAGAATTAGTCAACGTTCTAAAAGGTCCTTTATCTCGGTTTTCGAAAAAAGGGATCCACCCACTCACATTGATTTTTCAAGCTTTGCGCATTTGCGTAAACAATGAGCTGGATCTTCTTGCCACATTTCTTCCTAAAGCGATTGATTTCCTAGCGCCTAAGGGACGATTAGCTGTGATCAGCTTTCATAGTGGAGAAGATCGAATCGTAAAAAATGCGTTTAGTTTCGCAGCAAGCGATAAGTGGGAAACAAGGGGTATAGGAGGACTTTTTCGAGACAAAAAACCACTTGTCCGATTGATTACTCGAAAACCTATTGTACCTACAAGAGAAGAAATGGAGCGGAATCCTCGAAGTAGAAGCGCCAAATTGCGAATTATTGAAAAATTAGAAACAGAGTGAAGTATGGGGCTTTTTCTCCGATTATTGACCTGTATTTTTTTTACAGGTTTTTTTTTGTATCTCTATATTCACCAACTCAATGAATTGACAGAATTGCGTCTTGCGATTCCTTCCTTACAAAGAGAAGTACAAGAAATTCATGAAAAAAATCTGGAATTGCAGTACGCTATTGATTCTTTCGAAAGTCCCATTCACCTCATGGAACTTGCACGGAAACCAGAGTTTGGTCATTTGAAGTATTCCTCTCAGAACGATGTCATTTTTTTACCGGAATAAGAGGGTTTTTTGTAATTATAATAACCTTGCTTCTTTCTAAAACTCGCTTTGTATTGAAAAATTGCTAGAGTTTTGCATGACAAGAACAATATCTACCACAGAGCCCACAGAGATCACAGAGAGAGAAATTTTAAAACTCCTCTGTGATCTCTGTGATCTCTGTGGTAGATATTTATACCGAAGTGATTTCAAAATTTGGTTTCTGGCAACGCGAAAGCTCCCGCGATTAAAAGATAAAAAAAGGCCCAATATTATAATATTGGACCGTTTTTTATCTTTTAATCCCGGGGCTTTGGCGCAGCCAAAAATCCAAATTTTGAGACCACTTCGGTATACTAGAAGTCTACAAACAAATGAAATCACTTCGGTATATCTCCTAGGAGAAAAGAATTCGAATCAAGGTTTATTATAATTACAAAACACCCTCTAAGAGACAGTCTCTAAAATGCCCCATACGCGAAATCGTCTTATTTGGATTTCTCTATTCATCTGCTTCTTATTTTCATTATTGGTTGCACAATTTTACCATATGCAAATCATAGAAGGAGAAAACTGGGTAAAACAGGCCCAAAAACAACACTACTTTTTTGTAAAAGAACCTGCTATGCGAGGAACTTTTTACGGAAATGTGGAAACCAAAAGCGGCCATCTTCCACTTCTGCAAAAATTTGTTATCGATGTTCCTAAATATCATTTATATGCGGATCCGCAATCCATACCAAATGAGAGTAAGGGAATGCTTGCTAAGGAGTTGATCTCTCGAATCCTTTTACCAATTGATCAATTGTCTCGCATTGAGGAGCAACTTCGCAAACGGGGTCGAAGTAGAATTCTTGTTAGCTGGTTAGACCAAGAGACACACAATGAAATTCATAGATGGTGGCAAGCATTTGCCCGAGAGAATAGAATTCCACGCAACGCTCTCTACTTTGTCAAAGATTATCAACGCTCTTACCCGTTTGGGAAATTGCTTGGTCAAGTGTTGCACACTATACAAATTCGAAAAAATGAAAAGACAGGGCAGGCGTTACCCACTGGTGGATTAGAGCTCTATTTCAATTCTTATTTGCAGGGAAAAAACGGAAAGAAAAAGTTAATGAGGTCTCCTCGCCACTCTTTTGAGATAGGAGAAGTGATTACACCTCCAGAACATGGAGCTGATATCTATTTAACAATTAACCCCTGTTTACAAGCAATTGCCGAAGAAGAAATTGAGCGGGGAGTAAAAAAAAGCAAAGGAAAGGCGGGTTGGGCAGCAATGATGAACCCTCATACGGGGGAAATATTGGCCATTGCTCAGTATCCTTTTTTTTATCCGCCCCATTACCAACGCTATTTTAATGATACAAATTCTATTGAGCATACAAAAGTAAAAGCCGTGACAGATGCGAATGAGCCTGGCTCTGTTTGCAAACCAATCACTGCTATTATTGCGCTAAAAGCAAATCAGGAATTGCAACGTCGAGGAGAGACTCCTCTTTTTTCTCCTCAAGAAAAAATAAGCACTTCTTCAGGTCGTTTTCCTGGGCGTTCTAAACCCATACAAGATACAAGTTCTTCCCGTTTTTTAAATCTAAATATGGCGATGCAGAAATCTTCAAATATTTATATGGGTCGTTTAATAGAAAGGGTGATTAATCGAATGGGAGCTTCGTGGTATCGGGACCAATTGAAATTATTTGGGTTTGGGCAAAAAACTCATATTGAACTTCCCGCAGAAAGTTCTGGCGTTCTTCCAACTCCTGGCAAATTGCATCCCAATGGAAAGCTCGAATGGTCCCTTCCCACCCCTTTTTCTTTAGCTATGGGTTACAATAACCAAGTAACAACCATTCAATTGCTAAGAGTCTATTCTGTATTGGCCAATGGGGGATTTTTAGTTCAACCTACTCTGGTTCGGTCCGTTGTGAAAAAAAATGAAAAAGGAGAACGGATTGTACTGATTGATCATACCACAGAAAATTGGGTAAAACAATTTCCCAGGATTGTTGACTCACTTATTGTGACTCGTGTCTTGGAAGCGATGCGATATGTAACAAAACCGGGAGGAACAGCGCAACGAGCTGATATTCCCGGCTACACTGAGGTAGGAAAAACGAGTACGACAAAAAAAAATATCAATGGAAAATATTCGGAGAAATTATACTGTGCAACATTTGCCGGGTTTGCTCCTGTTAGTCACCCCGCTTTCGTACTGGTTGTCACAATTGATGAACCAGAATATGGTTATATTCCTGGAATTGGCAAAAATCACAATGGGGGAAATTGTACGGCCCAAGTATTTCGTCAAATTGCAAAACGTTCCTTAGAATATTTGGGAATTCCACAAGATGATCCTTATGGATATCCCTATGGGGATCCAAGTCGAGATCCCTCAAAAGAAGCTTGGATGAAAGAGACAAAAGAACTACAAGAACTTTATCGACTTTGGAATCAAAAATGAAACTAGCCTCTCTGCTAAAAGAAATTCCTTCATGCAGTGTATATGGAAATTGTGAAATTTCTTTGACAGGAATTTCTTCTTTTTCTCAATTGATTCAGCCCGGTAATCTATTTATTGCAAAAAAGGGATCGACCTATGACGGAAAAGAATATATCCAAGAAGCCATTCTTAGAGGAGCAGTAGCTGTTGTATCTGATTCTTATCATCCTGCATTCCCACAGATTACACAAATGATTCACCACGATGTCCCTTCTGTTGCAAGTGCATGCGCATCTACTTTTTATCGCAATCCGTCACAAGAACTTTTTATGGTAGGAATTACAGGCACCAATGGAAAAACGACTACTTCTTTTATTCTCAAGAACTTATTGGAGCATTTAGTAGGTCTTACAGGTCTTATCGGAACGATTGAATATTGCATTGGCGAAAAGCGAATTCCTGCCACGAGAACAACTCCTGATGTTGTAAGTAACCATCGGATGCTTCGGGAAATGTGTGATGCAAAATCTAAAGCGTCTATAATGGAAGTGACTTCTCATGCACTCGAACAGCGAAGGGTAGATGGCATTCATTTTGATGTGGCGGTTTTCACAAATTTATCAACTGATCATCTGGATTATCATGGTTCCATGGAAAAGTACGCCGAAGAAAAGAAAAAAATATTTGATTCTCTCGGATTAGAGAGAAATAAAAATGAATTTCTCCCATTTGCAGTTGTTAATCGAGATGATAAATGCTCCTCCTATATGGTTCAGAATTGCATTGTTCCCGTTTTGTCATATGGCTTTCACGCTTCAGCAGATCTTCGAGTCATCCAATCAGCATGGAAAGACCAAGGAACTGCAATAACCGTAGAATACCAAGGAAAAACTTCTGCTCTTTTTTCCCCTTTATTTGGAGAATATAATGTTTCTAATTATTTAGCAGCTGTCGGAGTGCTTCTTTCACAAAATATCCCGATCGAGAATATTGCCAAGGCTTCTCAATACATACAACCTGTTCGAGGAAGATTGCAACAAGTTCCCAATTCTTTGGGTTTGCGCATTTTTATTGATTTCGCGCACTCGGATGATGCTCTTGCAAAAACACTACTAACGCTACAAAAGATAAAAAAAGAACAAGGCCGGTTAATTGTTGTATTCGGATGTGGAGGGGATAGAGATCGGAGTAAAAGACAAAAAATGGGAGAGGCTGGTGAAAAATATGCAGACTTATGTATCATTACTTCCGATAATCCCCGATCAGAAGATCCATCCACAATATGTAAAGAAATCGTGAGAGGGTTTTCCTATTCCAGCAAATACTGCATCGAATTAGATCGGCACAAAGCCATTGAACAGGCTATTGAGATGTCATCCCCAAATGATGTGATTTTGATTGCGGGTAAAGGACACGAATCAGTGCAGGTATTTGTCGATCGAACGATTCCTTTTGACGATTGCCAAGTGGCTACCCAAATCTGTGCACAAAGAGAATAAAAGAAAATGTTTTATACCATAAATATTTCACGTCCTCTTTTTATTTTTGTTTTTCTCCTTTTTCATGCAAATACAATTTTTTCTATAGACACTTCTCCTTTGCTGCCACAAATAGATGTCAAATCCTGTTTGAGCCAGCCTTTTGAGAAAAAAAAAGCAAAAAGAGGAAAATCGCACATTCAACCCCCCTTGTTCATTCCCCATGTTTTGATCCTCATTGATCCGGGTCATGGAGGGCGAGATACAGGGACGCAATCTATTCTTAAGCCAAGATACCAAGAGAAATCATTGAATCTCACGACAGCCCGATTTGCTAAGCAATATTTGCAAGAACTTGGTTACCAAGTGTGTATGACACGAGAAACGGACCGGTTTGTTTCTTTAGAAAAACGAGCCAAAGTGGCTAATACGAAAAAACCTATTCTTTTTGTGAGTATTCATTACAACTCGGCTCCCAGCGCGAAAGCACAGGGGATAGAGGTCTTTTTTTACGAATCGCGTGAAAATAAAGATCGAACAGAACAATCTAAACGTCTTGCACAAGCAGTATTGAAGAATGTACTAGCAAAGACAAAAGCAAAATCACGAGGCGTTAAACAAGGAAATTATGCAGTAATTCGAGAAACCCAAATGCCTGCTGTATTAATAGAAGGGGGATTTCTCACTAATGAAGAGGAATTGCAAAAATTGAAAGATCCTCTTTATTTAAAACGTTTGGCTTGGGGTATTGTATGTGGAATTGAAGAATATTTGTCTCGATAAATGCGTCCTCGGCGCGACTCGAACGCGCGACCTGCCGCTTAGGAGGCGACCGCTCTATCCACCTGAGCTACGAGAACATTATATACCGAAATCGTCTGAAAATTTTGAGACCACTTGGGTGTAAATAAAACTTCTAAATAGTAAGACAAATCAATGTTTCCTTCCTATAAAAAAATATCGTTCCTGTAATTTTCTCACTATGTTATATCTAGTTTTGCAAATTATTTAGGAATTAATATGAGCATTTGGCGAACTAAATCAATTGATTTTTTAGAAAAAGAAGCCTTTAGTGGAAAACAAAAGTTAGAACGAACTTTAGGACCCTTTACTCTCGTTCTTTTGGGTATAGGCGCAATTATTGGAGCTGGTTTATTTTCTATCACCGGAATTGCAGCTGCGCAAAATGCAGGCCCGGGAATTATCCTCTCTTTTATTCTTGCTTCTATTGGGTGTGCATTTGCAGGCATTTGTTTTAGTGAGCTTGCCTCGATGATCCCCGTTTCTGGCGGAGCTTATACCTATACTTATGCAACACTTGGAGAATTTATCGCATGGGTGATTGGTTGGACATTAATTTTGGAATATGCAGCGGGATCAGCTGTCGTTGCCATTAGTTGGTCTGCTTACATTGTTTCTTTTTTACAAGGATTTCATATCGAATTGCCACAATTTCTCATCGCGTCTCCTTGGCAGCCTACGCAATTGCTCGATGGGACAGAAGTATATGGCTGGATTAATCTCCCAGCGGGTATTATTGTCGTCTTAATTTCGTTTTTGCTTATTGCTGGTGTTGATAAATCAGCTAAAGTGAATGCATTTCTCGTTGCAATCAAGGTGATGGTTGTCCTTCTGTTCATTTTGATTGGCTTTGGATACACACAAGATGTCAATTACCATCCATTTATTCCAGAAAATACAGGAAATTTTGGAGAGTTTGGGTGGAGCGGTATTTTGCGAGCATCGGGAGTGGTCTTTTTAGCCTATATTGGCTTTGACGCAGTCTCTGCAGCCGCGCAAGAAGTAAAAAATCCCCAAAGAGATTTACCTATTGGAATTATCGGATCTTTGGTTGCATGTACTGTTTTATATATTTTGTTTTCATATGTGATGGTTGGACTCGTTCCTTATACAGAATTAAACGTAGCTGCTCCTGTTGCTGCTGCCATTCATAAAACTCCTTATCCATGGTTATATGGATTAATTAAACTTGCCATCATCGCAGGCCTTACTTCTGTTATTCTGGTCATGTTATTGGCGCAGTCTCGTATCTTTTATACAATGTCAAAGGATGGGCTTTTGCCACGATTTTTTTCTACCATTCATCCCCGTTTTCATACTCCTTGGATATCAAGCCTTATTTTGATGGTTGCTGTCGCCGTGTTCTCTTGTTTTGCGCCGTTATCATTGGTAGGTCATTTGACGAGCATTGGTACATTGCTGGCTTTTGCGATTGTATGTGCGAGTGTAATCATTCTCCGAAAAACACAGCCCCATCTCCATCGCCCTTTTAAAACCCCATTTGTCCCATGGATTCCTCTTGCGGGAATTATTATTTGCGTATCATTAATGTTTTCCTTAGGATGGATGAGTTGGGTTAGACTTATCGTCTGGTTATTCATCGGTTTTGGTGTCTATTTCTTTTATGGAAGAACACATAGCCACCTTGCAAAATTAGATCATAATAAAAACAAGAATTGATAAAAGAGTGAATATGTCTGTAGCAGATATTGGATTAATTGGCTTGGCCGTGATGGGACAAAACTTGGTTCTCAATATAAATGACCACGGATATACCGTGGTCGTTTTTAACAGGACAGTATCAAAAGTAGACGAATTTTTACAAGGACCTGCGCGAGGAACAAAAGTCATAGGATCTCATTCGCTGGAAGAATTCATTCAAAAGCTTAAGAAACCGAGAAGGGTCATGCTAATGATCAAAGCAGGTGAACCTGTGGATGAGTTCATTGATTTATTAGTTCCTTTATTGGACAAAGGCGATATCATTATTGATGGGGGAAATAGCTTATTCACCGACACCAATCGACGATGCCAACAGCTCAGCAAAAAAGGAATTTTGTATATTGGGGCTGGAATCTCTGGGGGGGAAGAAGGTGCACGACATGGACCGTCCATTATGCCTGGAGGAGACGCCGCTGCTTGGCCCCATGTGAAAGACATTTTCCAAAGCATCAGCGCAAAGGTGGATGGAGAACCGTGCTGTGAATGGGTGGGGGATGCTGGAGCTGGACATTACGTTAAAATGGTCCATAATGGGATTGAATATGGCGATATGCAACTCATTGGTGAAGCCTATAATCTCTTGACACATGCTTTGCAATATACACCACAGGAATTGGAGAAACTCTTTTCCGAATGGAATGAAGGGGACCTCAATAGCTATTTAATCGAAATCACTTCCAAAATTTTTGCTTTTCCAGATACAGATGGAAAGCCATTGCTCGATCGAATCTTGGATGTTGCAGGTCAAAAAGGAACTGGGAAATGGACTGTGATCAATGCCCTCGACCTTGGGATGCCATTGACATTGATTTCTGAAGCAGTATTTGCCCGCTGCCTTTCTGCTATGAAAGAAGATCGAGTGAATGCAAGCAAACGATTGCAAGGTCCTACTATTCGGTTCGAAGGCGATAAAAAGTCTTTTACCCATTCGATTCGACAAGCATTATATGCTTCCAAGATCATCAGCTATACCCAAGGTTTTATGCTCATGAAACAAGCAGCTAAAGAATACAAATGGCAACTGAATTATGGCGCTGTTGCCTTGCTATGGCGAGGAGGGTGTATTATTCGAAGTCAATTCTTAGGCAAAATCAAAGAGGCATTTGTCAACAACCCTTCTTTAAAGAGTTTATTACTAGATAACTATTTTATCGAAGAGCTCCAAGAGAGGCAACAAGGATGGCGTCAAGTCATTTCTAAATCGGCGGAATGGGGGATCCCTCTTCCCTGTATGAGCACAGCTTTGTGCTTCTTTGACGGTTATCGTTCTGCCCATCTCCCAGCCAATCTTCTCCAGGCTCAAAGAGATTTCTTTGGTGCTCATACCTATGAACGGATTGACAAACCTCGCGGCCAGTTTTTTCATACCGATTGGTCTGGTACCGGAGGGCATGTCAGTTCCGGATCCTACAACGCATAATAAAAATTTTTAAAGCACCTTATTCGTCGTTTTTTAATTCTTATTTTATTATAATTGTTCCTAACTAAAGATAATTAACATGTCAAATATTATATATAATATAGCATCTGCGGTAAACACAGAGAAAAATTACTTATGCTGTTATACAAAAAGTCGATTCTATGCGATTACTGATGAGACAAAAACACAACACCTTATTGTTTGGAAAAGTGTAAGAGCGGCTTTGATGTTTACGGTAGTCTGTGTTTCTTCCATCGCAGGTCCCTATTTTTTTACTCTTACATTTTCAATTGCTATTGCAAAACCTGCCATTGATTATGCAAATTTCAGAAGTTCTTTCATTAAGTCTAAATCGGTAAAGCCAAAATTTCCAGATTTGCAGAGTACAAGCAATCAAAACAAACACACACAAATTATTGATAAGCCGGAGCCATATCTAACTTTCCATGAACCAAATATATCTGAGCGGGCTCAGGCTCATTCCAATGCTCTTCTCAAATTTTGTAATTCTATTATTCCCACATCCCTCATTAAAATTAACAAGCCCGACGATCCCATGTACTTCGATATACGAACTATATTCAATTCTAAAATAATAATAGATAGGCATGATACTCGTCCCATTGCGTTATTTATAAGAGCTAAAGAAGATCCTAACGGGATATTGGATCGTCCTTTTCGTAGTCTAATATCTTTTGATGCTGCTGTTGATAAAGATCTATTTTTTCAACGTTATCAAGTGTGGGCGTTGGATAAAGTAAAAAATATCGTTCAAATCATTAAAAAAATTGAGTCCATACAAGGTAAAAAGATTGGACTTATCTGGTTTATGTGTCATGGAAATAGAGAGGAAATGGCTTTATCCTCATCCGGACATCTGTCATGTTCAATAAATTCGGCTAATATATCTGAGTTAACAAATGTAATTAAAAATAAAATTTTAGAAAAAGATGTTACTATTATATTGGACAGTTGCAGGACTAGAGAACAAGACCCGACTAGTAACACAATAAGCATCGCTGAACAGTTTAAGAGCGGAGTCCCTCAAGCACGAGTCTTTGCTCATACTGATGGAGTAAGCAAAACAATTTTTTTTATAAGAATAGGCGATATTATAACGATAGGTAAAAAGAGACAGGGAGAAATAATGTGCGAATTTTACAAAAAATCTCGGGCAGACGTGGAAAGAGACGATTTTTAAGTTCTGTTAATGACAATTTTGATTGAGTGACCAAACACACATGTGAGGGAATTGCCGAGGCCATGCCTCGTAGATTACATATTTTATTTGTATTTCTTCTTAATTCTCATTATAGTTTTAGGGAGTGCCTACAAACTATCATCATCAAGCCTGAACCCGTTTGATATCCCGGCTTTGGTGCAGCCAAAAATCCAAATTTTGAGACCACTTCGGTATAACTATTTTAAATAACGGAATTAACTAATGATCGAAAGTGCTCCAAGTACAAGATGGCATATTCGGGAAATACCAAAAAACATTTACTGTATTGCACAATATGGCTTTTCCTTATTTATTAATGAGACAAAAAAAGATGGAATTCATGTAATAGTAACTCGCATCGCTATAGCAGTCTTTGCCGCTTGCATTATCAATGGTCATTTTCATTTCACCGGTGCCTGTTTTTATTTTGTACTTCCTTATTCTTCTCCTTTTATTTCTAATATATGTAAAAATACCCTTGTATTTTTCACTCTTTTTTCTATTTGTGTATTTGCCAGAAAATTATTTCATAGCTACAAGGTTGGAAATAGGGGATAGCGAGGACTTCTTCGTGTCTTTCAGTCTTCGTGCCTTTGTGTTCAATTTGCTTGAAGTTTGAAGTCTATGAAGGTATTTTTGCAAATTTCCTATATGAACTGAAATAAATATTTTTTTGGTGCTATGCCTTCTAGTTTTTTGATAATCGGAATTATAACAATAGGTTTCACTTTAGCAAATTTTTTTGCCTATTTGATGCAACGTCTTCGCCTTCCCTCTATTTTAGGTTATTTATTAGCTGGTTATATCATTAGTCCCTATTCACCTGGATTCGTAGGAGATGCTGAAATTGCAAAACACCTTGCTGAAATAGGGGTTATTTTAATGCTTTTTTCTGTGGGTTTGCATTTTAAGATAGAAGATTTGATTCGTGTTAAAAATATCGCTATCCCAGGAGCCATAGGACAGACATTTTTTGCAACCATTTTCACGATTCTTATTGTTTATAGTATGGGATTGTCTGTAGAAGAGGGGTTGGTTCTTGGTTTATCGATTGGAGTTGCAAGCACAGTCGTATTGGTACGAATATTAACAGATAATAATCTCCTTAATACTACAAAAGGACACATTGCCATTGGTTGGTTGGTTGTAGAAGATATTTTTACTATTATTATCTTAATTTTACTACCCACAATAGCAACATTTTCTATTAAAGAAAACTTTTCGTTAATAGGAATAATTGGAGACATCTTTTTAGTCATTGCCAAATTAGGCATTTTAATGTTGTTTATGTTTACATGGGGGCAGAAGATTATTGATTATGTTCTATCTAAAATTCTTCACTTACGCTCTCAAGAATTATTCACTTTGACAATTATAACTTTTATTTTTTTGATTGCAACAGCCTCTTCATTTGTGTTTGGAACATCGATTGGGTTGGGGGCTTTTATTGCAGGTATGGTGATTGGTAAAACCAATGTGAAATACCAAGCCGCTGCAAGTTCGTTATCGCTCAAAGATATTTTTGCAGTTATTTTTTTTGTTTCAATAGGAATGCTTTTCAAACCCATGGCTATAACCGCTAATTTTCCTATTTTTATTGGAATTATTTCTGTTATTTTAATCCTTAAACCACTCGTTGCTTATTTAATAACAATCCTTTTAGGATATTCTTTGAATACTGCAATCATACTGGCAGTCTCTTTGGCGCAAATTGGAGAATTTTCGTTCATTTTAGCTTCAGAAGCTATGAATTTAAATCTGATCCCTAAGGAGGGTTTTGACATTCTTGTGGCATGTGCCATAGTGTCAATTTCTTTAAATCCATTCCTTTTTAAAATGATAGGGTTTTTTGAATCTATCATTCAAAAATCTACATTCGCTAACAGAAATAAAAAAACATCTTTAGATATGATGGAGGAAGAACAAAAACCGCCCCTTAAAGTATTGGTAATTGGTTTTGGTCTCATTGGAAAGGAAGTTTCAAAAATAGTGAAAGATGCAGGTTTTGTTCCTATTGTGATAGAACAAAATATCGATCATGTATCGGATGCAGAACAAAATTACACGATCATTTTTGGAGATGCTACGGACGCAAATATCCTTAAGAAAGCTCATATTGAAGAAGCAAGTTACTTAATAATAACTATTTTAGACACAAAAAAAACAGTTAAAATAATTCATGAAGTCCGTCATGCAAATTCTGATATCCAAATCATTGCAAGCATTCAATACTTAACAGAAAAATCTTTACTGCAAGAGTTAAATGTTGAGTATATTTGCACAGAAAATGAAGCATTGAAAGCTTTTAACTCTTTAACAAATCAATTGTTTCAGCCTATTAAAGATTTTTAATTCACTCTTTATCCTGCCGCCCAAGGAGAGTCCTTTGTTCTTCTGACTGCAATCTTCTGTTTATTTCTTCCATTATCATTTCCTGCGCTTGCTTTTTAGGAAAATGGGAAAATTGGACCGGGTCGATCGGATGACCAAACAGACATGTGATGGAAGTACCAAATTTTGGCCACTTACGGTGTCGAGGCCAAGCCTCAAATGTACCACTCAAATATACAGGGATAATGGGGGATTGCATTCGGATGGCAAGTAAGGCAATTCCTGATTTCATTGGTTGGATTCTTCCATCGGGAGAGCGTTCTCCTTCCGGAAATACAACTATCTTTTTTTCTTCTTTCAATAAGTCACCCACCATTCGAAATACATCGACATCTTGAGAGGATCTTCGAATCGGGTGGGCATTGAGCCCTTGTAATAGATATTTCCAGAGGCGGTTCTGGAAAAGAGTAGAACGGGCTAGAAAATGGAGCTCTTCGGGACAGCAGATGGCGAGAAGAGGGGGGTCAAAAAAAGAAGCGTGATTGACCGCGAAGATCGCTTTTCCCTTTGGAATGTTTTCTACCCCTCTAACGGAAAGGCGATAAAAAAGACGAAAAAAACCCTTTAGTAAAAGACAGGCTAAAGAATAAAAAAAGCTCATATACCAAATGGTTTCTACTGATCTATAGTTTTTAGAGAATCTTTATATTCCAAGATTTCTTTGACTACTTCATCGATAGTTAAATCCGAAGTATCAATCACATAAGCATCTTCTGCTTGTCGCAAAGGAGAGTTTTCTCGTGTAGAATCGTACAGATCTCTTTGATTGATTTCTTGGATACATTTTTCCAAATCAAAATCTTGGAATTGGTCGAGGTATTTATTCTTAATTTCCTCATACCGTCTTTTCGCTCTTATTTCAGGCCTCCCTGTCAAAAATATTTTAACGGGAGCATCTGGAAAAATGACTGTTCCCATGTCTCTTCCTTCGAAGACGGCATTGACTCCATGTGATACTTCTTTCAACACAATGGCTACTTTATTTCGAACAAACTTAATCGCTGCAATTTCGCTTACTGTTTTCGTGACATCAGCCCCTCTGATTTTTTGTGTAATATCCTCTTTCTCAAAAAAGTAGGTCCGCTCTCTTCGGACGACCCTCATATCAAATTCAAAATCATTTAAAAAAGAGGCCAATTCCTGAGAATTCTTAAAGTCGATTTTTTTCTTTAAAATTCCGTAGGTAATTGTCCGATACACGGCACCTGTATCAAAGAAAATAAATCCAATGGCTTCTGCTAATTTTTTTGCCACCGCGCTTTTTCCTGTAGCAACGGGTCCATCAATCGTAATAATCATTGTGATTATCCTACTATATTCATTTGAAGAAGAAGATACATAAAAGGAAGAGTAAACACAAGAGCATCGACGATATCAAGAACTCCGCCAAGTCCTGGTAATCGACTACTATTTTTAACTCCAGCGTCTCTTTTCAATAGAGATTCGGCAAGATCGCCCAGTTGTGAGAGAATGCTAATAATGAGTCCTATCCAAATGCTTTGGCTGATTGTCATAGTAAAGTGAGGAGATAGTCCAATGACAAAGAGAACGCTCGTAGCTAATGCAAGGGCAATTCCTCCTAGAGCTCCTTCTACTGTTTTCTGCGGGCTAATATAAGGAGCTAAAGGTGACCTTCCAAAAAGTTTTCCGCTAAAATAAGCGCCGACATCTGTCATCTTGGTTACTAACAAAACATACGCAAGCCACAGGCGGCCATCACCTAGGCCAGAAGAAGGAAAAAAATAATTAATTCGCATGCCATAGCTCAAAGGAATTGTAAGATAAATAATTCCAAAAACGGTGACAGCTAAATTTCCTAAGACATTTACGTGCCACTGAAAACAAATTAAAAACAAAATTAGCAAGGAAGTAAACAGTACAAGTGGAGGAAGAAATGAGAGATGAAAGTTGTAAAAACTAAAAGAAAGAACAAAAAGATAAGCGCCTGTTGATGCAATTGCAATTCCTTGTAATGGTGTAAACCCTTTATTTTCTGCTAAGTGATAATATTCAACCAGAGCAAGACAAATCAGAACTCCGTTAATAGCGATAAAAAAAGGTTTAAAAAGAGGGGTTGTTGAATAAAAAATAGCAAAAGAAAGACAGAGGATACTGAAGATGCTGATGAGAAGTCGATACTTAAACTGTGTACTCATGATCCCCATCTCCGTTGTCTATTTTGAAAATCAAGGACGGCTTCTAATAAATGCTTAGGGGTGAACTCAGGCCAAAGAACAGGAGCTACATAGATTTCAGCATAGGAAATTTGCCATAAAAGAAAATTGCTGAGTCGCAATTCTCCACTGGTTCGGATGAATAATTCTGGGTCACTCCATTCGCGAGTATCCAAATAACGAGAAATCATAGCCTCATTGATTTCTTCTTTCTGAATTTTCTTTTGTTCATAATCTTCTAGTAATCGGTGAAAAGAGCGACAGATTTCATCACGCGATCCATAATTAAAACCAAGGACTAACCGAATGTCGTCGCACTGCTTTGTTGCTTCTTTTGTTGCAGTAATTGCTTGTTTTAAAGATTCAGGAAGAGGAGTGAGATCGCCAATTGTTTCTAATTTTATTCCGTTATTTACCATTCTCTTTTGTTGTTGATCAAGGTAATTTGTGAATAATGTCATTAACATCATCACTTCATGGAATGGCCTATTCCAATTTTCCGTTGAAAAACTATAAAAAGTAATAACCTTGATTTTAAGTTCTTGTGCAGCTTCTACAATTTCCATCAAAGTATCAGCCCCTTCTTGATGGCCCAATTGTAGATTGAAAAAGTATTTTTTAGCCCATCGGCGATTCCCATCTGGAATAATTGCAATATGCTTAGGGGTATGCAAAGGATCTAATTGTTCTAGATCCTCAGCGTGAAAAAATTTACCTGTTTCCATTGGAGATCGTAAGCACACGTTCATTCTCCTGCCTTTAATACTTCCATAAAGGCAGAGCTTGGGATATTCACTTTCCCGAATTGTTTCATGCGCTCTTTTCCTTTCTTTTGTTTCTCCCACAGTTTTCGTTTACGAGTAATATCCCCACCATAGCATTTTGCTGTTACGTTTTTTGTGATCGCTCGAATCGTTTCTCGAGCAATAATTTTTCCTTGTCCGACAGCCGCTTGAATAGGAACTTTAAAAAGTTGCATAGGGATGACTTCTACAAGCTTCGCACAAATAGCTCTTCCTTTACTTTCCGCTTTAGAGCGGTGCACAAGACAGGAAAAAGCATCGACTGGTTCTTCATTCACCCGAATTTCGAGTTTGATAATGTCACTTGCTTCATAACAGTCAAATTCATAATCAAAAGAACCATATCCTCGAGTAATCGATTTTAATTTGTCGTTAAAGTCAGTGATAATTTCGTTCAGGGGAAGTCGATAGGTAAGGAGCAATCGATGGTTAATTGTTTCTGTTTTCAAACAAACCCCTCTTTTTTCCATTCCGAGGTTCATGATTACCCCTAAATAGTCAGGGGGTGTCATAATGAAGCATTTTACCCAAGGTTCTTGTATTTCTTCAATTGTCGCAGGATCTGGATAATGAGCGGGATTGTCTATTTCTTTGGTTTCTCCATTTCTCAAGAAGACGCGATAGATCACACTAGGGGCTGTGGAAATGATATCAATATCAAATTCTCTTCGAATTCGCTCAAAAACAATTTCG